>JACQHN010000595.1 GCA_016199015.1 Nitrospira defluvii | reverse complement strand
GTGAGCCAGCAGGTGCTCTCGGAATTATTTCAAACGGGTATTCAGCTATTTGACAGTCAGAATCTTTTTGGAAAAGCCGACTTGAACGAGGGCAGTGGAAGCTTCGATTTTCGACTTGAATCCATCGTCGGCGGATGGAACCTCTTTTGGGCTCATCCGTGGTTCGGCGTCGGATTTGGTCAGTCTATCAATCACTATATGAAGTACTTGCCGGCTTGGGCCACCCACCCATTTCATCCTGCCACGATTCACAACGTGTTTCTGGAAGTGGCGTGCGAGCTCGGAATTGTTGCGGCATCGGCGTTCATCGGCTTGTGGGCTTGGGCATTTATCTCTGTCAAGCGCGCGCTTCGTATTGCCGAACTGCGACCTTATGCGGTGTTACTCAGCAGCATTCTTGTGGGACAGATGGCCTTTCTGATGATCACCCCGATGGTAAGAGAAATCTGGCTGACGCTGGCCATGGCGATTGCGGTCGGGCACATGGCGAGGAGGACGACATGAGACAGCTTCGCGTGCTTCATCTGCGTAATTGTCGTGGGATTAGCGACGTGACAGGCAGTGAAACCTATCTTATGTCTCTCATTCCTGGCCTTGCTGCTCGCAACTGTGAGTCAACGCTCGCCTGCGTGGTCGATCCCCGTCATGGTGAAACGCCATGGCTGAAAGAGGCCACGCGGCTGCACTTACCGCTCGTCACGATTCCAGTAGGAAACCTGTTCAGTTGTCGCGACGTGTTCGCTACGGTGCGACTGATTCGTCATCTTGGGGCCGACATCGTCCATACCCATGACCATCGTGCCGACCTGGTGGGAGCCATTGCCGCGAAGCTGACAGGACGACCGGTCGTCGCGACCTTTATGGGCTGGACCAATTTCCCCGCCGGCTCCCTTCGGGCCAGGCTTTATCCGGTTGTGAACCGATTGGCTCATCGGTTGTTTGATACCGTCATTTCGGATTCCGGCACGATGGCGGCTCAAGTGCAACAGGGGAACGGGGGGCCTCCCGTCCTCGTCATTCATGGAGGGGTCGATCTCACGGCATTCACCGCGGAGGTACCGCCTGCTTTTCGCTCGAAATGGTTTGGTGTTGACGACATCAACGTCCTGGGCATGGTGGGCCGAATTCATCCGGTCAAGGGACAGCTGGAGTTTTTGCAAGCGGCTGCTGTTATTGCGCGACGGCATCCAGAGTGCCGGTTCACCATAGTCGGGGAAGCGCCGCCGGGGTATGAAAGCTATAAACAGACACTCATCAAGTTCGTTGAGGAGCAAGGTTTGCAGTCACGCGTGCTTTTCACGAAAGTCGCCAAAGAGTTCGTGCCGCAAGTCATGGCCTCGTTAGACATATTAGTTGCACCGTCATTTGCTGAAAGCTTCAGCTTTACCCTCATCGAAGGGATGGCCATGGGGAAGGCCGTGGTGACCACGGATGTCGGGGGAACGCACGAAATGATCACCCATGGTGAAACGGGGGTCCTTCTTCAACCTGGGGATGTCGAGGGCTTGACTCAGACGCTCGTCCAATTGATCGAGGATCCGCGCAGGGCATCTGAGCTGGGCCGTCGAGCGCAGCAGCATGTCATGCAGGAATTGAGCGTCGACGTCATGGCGTCACGCACGCGTAATGTCTACAGAGAGGTCATCGCCTGGCGTGAGCAACGGCGAAACGGGGCAACCGGAGCCACTGGTTTGGATGAGCGGCTTCGACGTGCATTGATTCTTGAATCCGGAAAGAGTTCTGAAGCGTGATCATGCTCACGGCTCAGACTCTAGCATGTCAGAAATGAGGACAAGATGGGAACACGTGTTACGGTCGTCATTCCTGCCTATAATGCCACGAAGACGATCGGCGACGGACTGGAAGCGTTTGCCCGACAATCATTCCAGGCGGCCGAGGTCGAGATCATTATTGTCGACGATGGCTCGACGGACGGCACGCCTGAGTATATTGAACGGTACGTCAAAAATTGGGGACCGGAGCAGCCTCGATTGCGCGTGATGCGGCAGGCTCATCAAGGCCCGGCGGCCGCTCGGAATCTTGGTGCCGAAGCGGCTCAAGGAGAGTTTCTGCTGTTCACCGATGCCGACTGCGTACCGCACCTCGACTGGATCAAGGAGATGGTGGCGCCGTTTCAGTCACCGAGTATTGCCGCGGTGAAAGGCGCCTATAAGACAAAACAACGGAGCCTCGTGGCGCGCTTCGCGCAGGCCGAGTTTGAGGCGCGGTATCGCCAGCTGGCCGCTGCCGAATATGTGGACGTCGTCTTTTCCTACTCGGCGGGTTTCCGTCGCGAAATATTTCGCACGATCGGCGGATTCGACACCAGTTTTCCGGTCGCCGACAACGAAGACACGGACCTCTCCTACCGGGTGGCGACGGCCGGCTATAAGATCAAGTTCAATCCTGCGGCGATTATCTATCATCAACATCCGGCGACACTGAAACAGTATCTACGGAAGAAACATAGCCGGGCCTACTGGCGAGTGATGGTCTACAAACGGTTTCCGGGCAAGGCCATCCGTGATTCCTACACGCCGCAAACGCTCAAGCTTCAGATCGGCTCGGTCGTGTTGGGTGCGGGGGCGCTTGCGTTCATCCCGCTTGTGCCTAATGCCTTCTATGTCGCGGCGCTCGCCGGCGGCCTTTTCACGGCTACCGCGTTACCGTTTCTGTGGCAGTTGCCTCGCGAAGATCCTGGATTACGAGTCGCCGCGCCATTCCTCTTGGTGTGCCGAGCCGTCGTGATGGCCTCGGGTTTGGTGCAAACTGTGCCGATGCTGATGAGCAAGACCAACTAAAGATTCATGTTACTGGGAGGAAACAAAGTGATGCCACGTATTCTTCACACAAACTGGATTGTTCTTTTCGTCGTCTTATGGCTGGCGGGTACCGTACAGGCGTCTGAGCCCGAGCCGCTACTTGTTCCGGCTGTGGAAGCGGGCTGGAGTGGGCCGTTCCGATTGGGCGCGGGAGATGTCCTCAACGTGTTCATTTGGAAGCACAAAGAACTGTCGACCATGGTCACCGTTCGACCGGACGGCAAAATCAACTATCCGTTGATCGGCGAGATTGAGGCTAAGGGACTCACGTTGGGTGAGATCGAAGAACGGATCAACAAGCAACTGAAGAACCAAATTCAGGATCCGCAGGTGACCGTGATCTTGGAGGCCACGCACAGTTTTCGCATTTTTGTGCTGGGTGAAGTGATGCAGCCAGGTGTCTTCGATCTTAAGGGCCCAGTGACCGTCATCCAGGCTTTGGCCATGGCTCGTGGGCTCACCACGTTTGCTTCGCGGAACAAGATTTTCATCGTCAATCCCGCGCGCGGCAACGAGCAGCGCATTCCGTTCAGTTACAGCAAGTTTGTTCAGGGGGAAGACACGAATCAAAATGTCATGCTTCGGCCCGGAGACACTGTGATTGTGCCGTAATGACGGTGAATCAACATTCCGGACGAAGGCAAATTCGAGTGGCACAATGGATTTCAGACCTGGGCGTTCTATTGGGCAAGGTGGCCGACTCCGTTTCCGTATCTGTTTCGCCTTGGTTTCGCCTGGAGGTAGGCGGTGCGATGCTGGCTACTGCGGGGCTGCTTGCTCCGTCAATGTTGCTCGCGCAAGAGTCGGAACATACGGAGTTCGTACGTCCGCAGCGTGAGTTTGGCGAGGTGCCATCGTGGCAGAATCAAATGGGATATGACAGGATGCCCGAGTCTGAAAAACTGCTCTTGGGAGTTCCCACTCGCCGCGACGGATTTACTCCTCGTGTTGCGATTTCGGAGCAATATACCGACAACGTGTTCTTCACGGCCCACAATCGCGGGACCGACTATATAACAAAAGTCACGCCGGGACTCGGCTACGTGACATCGGGACGATATGGGCAGGTCTTCGCGGATTACGCCGTGGAGTCTCGGACTTATGCAAACAACACGAATCAAAATCGTGCCGTCTCGCGGCAAAATGGAGAACTGCTGGCCTTGCTGGATTTGACGAGTCGGACCTCGTTGACGATTTTCGAACGCTTCGAGTCCTTTCAAGATCCGACCGAACAACAAGTACCCGGTATTCTCGGATCCTTCGGTCGCACGTCCATCAACATCGGCGCCTTGATGGTTAGGCACCGGCTGACACCGTCCGTGGACCTCCTGGTCAACTATGGGAACTTTCTCTGGTCGGTCGATGCGCCGGGAGCGATCAATAGCATGACCCACGAGGGCGAGCTCGGTGTCAGAGTGCGCGAGTCGCAATGGGGACGGACCACCGTCAAATATCGGTTTCGCTTCTTCGATTTTCAACAGGGCCGCGATCTCCAATCCCATTCGGCGATGGTGGGACACGAGATGGACCTATCTGAGACGCTGGCTGTGAGTGGAACCCTCGGAGCGGTTCGTGTGGCGCCGACCCCCTCGACGATCAACCTTATGGCTCAAGCCTCCATTAAGAAGTCCATCGGCGAGGCGCTGTACGAATTGAGTTATATGCGGGACGTATTTCCTCCTTCGGGAGGCATCAGCCAGCCGCTCGTTGGAGATTTTGTGCGAGCCTCAGCCAAAATCAGGATCGCAAACGGGTTCCTCTTGGATGCGGGACTCGTGTGGGTCTTGACCAGCACAAGTTCAGACGATCTAAAGGTGAACACATTGAAATGGAACGCTGGAATCTCATATTCCCCCACGTCCTGGCTCGTGGCAAGGCTGGGGTACGACATGTTTAATCAGCGAGAGGAGTTTTTCGGGGTCTCCGCGGACCGTCTCGCGAACAAGGTCAGTCTACGGTTGACCGCCACCTTCTAACGCGGCCAGCCAGGCACGAATGCAGAACACATGCAGACACACTTAGCTTATTGAGGCGGCGGATCAGATGACCATTTCCAGCGACGGACTTCGCATCCTGTTTATCGCGCCGGCTCCGCGTGCCGGGACGGTGCAGTATACCCACAACTTGGCCAATGCGCTGGTGGAGCGGGGCCATCGCGTCACGCTAGTCACAGGCATTGGATTTGAATTGGCGGATTATCCACGAAAGTACACAGCGTTGGAGGTGTTTGATCGTTATCGACCCAGGCCGCTGCGGCTTTGTCGGTTTGTCTGGCATTGCCTGACCTTCCGGCCGCAGATCATCCACCTGCAGGGGGCGCAACATCCGGCCCTCTACATCCTTCTGTGGGCGATGTTGCGACTCTTGGGAAGCGCCTCGTTCGTCTACACGCCCCAGGATGTCTTGCCCAACTCATTGCGGCCCTATCATATCCGCGCGTTCCGGTTCCTCTATGCCCGCATGCGGCATGTGTTTCTCAATGCCAAACAGAATGAGTCTCTGGTCATCGAACACTTCGCTGTGCCTCGCGAACGGATCACCGTACATCCGATCGCGGACCTCACGGCGTTTGTGCGGGAGCACATCGCTGCGGAATTGCCGGACATTCCTTCCGGTTCACGCGTGGTGTTGTGCTTCGGTCTGATCGAGCCAAGAAAAGGCATACATACGTTGTTGTCAGCCGCGCCCGAGGTTCTCCGGCAGGTGCCGGATGCGCTGTTGTTGATTGTCGGGAAACCGCTCATGGACCTGGCTCCGCTGCAACGTCAGCTGAAGGAGCTCGGCTTGCAGGAACGTGTACGGTTAGTGCCGCAGTACGTGAGTTTTGCGCAGATGGCCGGCTACTTCACCGCCGCTCGGCTGTTGGTCCTGCCCTATGAGAATGGCTGGAATAGCGGGGTTCTGGCTTCCGCGTTCGGATTCGGCAAACCGGTCATTGCCACGCGAGTGGGCGGGTTTGAGGAGGTCGTCGATGATGAATCGACAGGGTTACTCGTGCCTCCCAAGGACCCGGCGGCGCTGGCGGACGCGCTCGTTCGCCTGCTGCGCGATGACGCATTGTACGCGCGCATGATCACGAACGTGCAACAGGCGGCGAAGGACATTTCCTGGGACGCGATTGCGCAGGTTACTGAAGCTCGGTATGCGGACGTGGTAGGGATCGGAGCGGATTGTGCAGTATCGCAAGCTCGGTAACACCGGCTTCACGCCCTCGGTGCTGGGATTCGGGTGCTCGATGATCGCCTCGTTGGCGACACGTTATTCGCGCGCCGAAGTGGAGGCGAGTCTTTGTGAGGCCAGGGACGCGGGCATCACGTTTTTCGATACGGCCGACGTCTATGGTCAGGGTGATAGTGAACGCCTGCTCGGGAAGCTGTTTCGGAGCCGGGGCGAAGGAATGATTCTCTGTACCAAGGCCGGGTTGACGGTCGGTCCGATGGAATACGTGGTTCGACTTGTAAAGCCGGCCGCCAATGTGCTCCTGCGGCGCTGGCGGGCAACACGAGTCGCCACCACGCAGGCGCGTCATCAGCAGGAGCGGCAATGTTTTGACCCGGACTATCTTTCCCGTCGAATCGAGGGGAGCTTGTATCGTCTCAACGTGGATCGGATCGATCTCTTTTTATTGCACAATCCCCCGGTTGATGTGCCGCAACGTGATGCGGTGTTCGAGCTGCTGGCCCGTTTCAAGGCGCAAGGCAAACTGCGGCAGTTCGGCGTGTCCTGCCGGTCGTTGGACGATGCCTATGTATGGCTCGGACAGCCGGACGTCGCCTGCGTGCAGATTCCCATTGACCGCAGCCGAATCGAGGCGGCCATCCCGGTGCTGGCGCGCGCGCGTCTCCAACAGGTGGGCGTGATCGCACGGGAGGTGTTTGCGCATGATGTGCTGGCCAAAGGCTCCGTGTCCGATGCTTTGCGTCCTCTCTTGCACCGCCCAGAGATTGACGTGGTACTTGCGGGGATGACGTGCCGCCGGCACCTGCGTGAAAACGTGCATGCAGTCGAGCGTGCGATGGAGTGTGGTCATGTTGCTTGATGCACGATCGATCTCCGATGGACAGACTCTGACCGCCGATGTGTGTATCGTGGGAGCGGGCGCCGCCGGTATCACGCTGGCGATGGAATTGTTAGCGACCGGGATGAATATTATTCTGTTGGAAGCCGGCGGCAAGTCGAAAGCCGGTCCGAGTCAAACCCTGTACCAAGGCGCCCTGAACGATGCGGTCCGTCATCTGCCATTGGATCAGGCTCGTTACCGGCAGCTGGGCGGGACCACGTCGCTCTGGGGTGGACGCTGCATTCCATTCGATTCGCTGGATTTCGACTCGCGCGACTGGGTGCCGCACAGTGGGTGGCCGTTCCCTCAGAAGACCCTGGAGGATTATTACCGGCGTGCCCATACGTATTGTGAGTGCGGCGAGTACGACTATCAGGTTGCCTCCGCGCTTCCTGGCGCGCCTCCCTCCATGCTTCCAGGATTTTCGGACGGGGATGTGAATACGTCAGGCATCGAGCGATGGAGTCCGCCGACGCAGTTCGGGAAGGTCTATCGGCCGATTCTTACACGTGCGGACAATCTGCGTGTTCTGCTGCACG
>JACQHN010000594.1 GCA_016199015.1 Nitrospira defluvii | reverse complement strand
TATGTCGCCCGAACAGGCCACCGGCAAAGACGTGGACGGCCGGTCCGATGTGTTCTCCCTGGGCATCGTACTCTTCGAACTGCTGAGCGGCGAACGACCGTTCGATGCCGAAAACATGGCGGCGCTCGTGATGCGCATCGCGAAGGCTCCTCATCCTCCGATGCTCAAATATCGCCGTGATCTGCCGACGCGAGTCCAATCCATCTTGGATCGAGCGCTGCAGAAAGAGATCCCCAACCGATACCGTCACGCCAGCGACATGGCCCAAGACCTCCGTGACGTCTTTCAGGTGATGCCGAGATAGCACCGACCATGCACTCCTTACAGGTCACACATGGGGCCTCATCAGATGTCGGCCTCACGCGCCGACACAACGAAGACCGGTTTCATGCCGATCCCTCCACCGGCCTGTTCATTGTGTGCGACGGAATGGGGGGACATCGGGCAGGTGAAGTCGCCAGCAGCCGCGCGATTGAGATCATTCCCAGCCACCTCGTGGAGGCCGCCGCCGACCCCTCTCTCCCGCTGATCGGCGTTGCGCGTCCTGAGTTTTCGGCCGCGACCAACCGGCTGGCCAGCGCCGTCCGGCTGGCCAATCACACGGTGCATCAAGAGGCCGCACGTCACGCGGAGTACAGCGGAATGGGCACCACGGTGGTGGCCGCGTGGCTCGTCGGGCCTGTTCTGTCGATCGCCCACGTAGGCGACAGCCGCCTGTACCTGATTCGGAGTAACGTGCTCCATCCGCTCACAGCCGACCATTCGCTGGTACAGGCGCAAGTGCAGTCGGGGCTCTTGGCCGCCGACGATGCCGAGCGCGTGTCACACAAACATGTGTTGACCCGTGCCGTCGGGGTCCATGCCACCGTGGAGGTCGAATTGGCAGAACTCCCCGTGTTGGACGGCGATATCTTGCTGCTCTGTTCCGATGGCCTGACCGCCGGAGTGTCCGCCGACACCATCCTCCGCGCCATTCACGAATCGCCCGATCCGCAGACGGTCTCCGACCGTCTCATCGCCCTCTCGAATGCCGCCGGTGGAACCGACAACACGACCGTCATCGTGGCAACGCTCACCCAGAGCAAGCCAGGAATGTGGAACCGGATTTGCGCCCATCTGTTCGATGCACCTCCAACCGACGCATACTAAGGAGCGACCATGTCCCAGAACCAATCCCCATCGCCCACGCTCCTCGTCAAGGCACCGCAAGGCGGAACCAAGGAGATCGAGGTCACCCACACGCCCTTCACGATCGGGCGCAAGACCGACAACGACCTGTGCCTGGAAGACGTCGCCGTCTCGGGGCACCATGCGCGCATCGCCCAGGTGCAGAAAGTCCTGTTTTTGGAAGACCTCAACAGCACCAACGGCACCTTCGTCAATGAGCAGAAGATCGACCGGCGACAACTTCAGGATGCCGACAGCATCCGCATCGGCACACACCGTCTGATTTTTCGAGGAAACCAACCGACGCAGGCGGACTCACCGCCGGCCGGGGAGCTCCTGATTGGCGACAAAACGATGGTCGTGGCAGACTCGCGTGCCGCTGAACGCCCGGCGCCGGAGCAGAAGGTCGGACTGGTAGAAATCCTGTCGGGCAAGACAAGTCAGCCGCAGTATCGGCTGACGAAACATGTCTCGCTGATCGGGGCACAAGACGATGCGGTCATCACGCTCACCGGCTGGTTTGCACCAAAAACCGCGGCAGTGATCAGCCGTCGTCATGAGGGCTATGTGGTGAGTCCGACAGAGAGCGGAAAACGCATCCTCGTCAACGGCCGACCTGTTCAAGGAGAGCACACGCTCCAGAACGGAGACGTGGTGGAAGTCGCCGGCATCACGATGCGGTTTCTTGTGCGCGACCTGAAGAACCCCCCCGCGTCGCGGTAACCGTCAGGCAGCAAGCGGGTTAGTTCAGCAACCGGCCGCGTTTGGGCAAGAATTGAAAACAGTGGTCTGAGACTTCCTGCGCATGGGATTCCAGACATTGGACGATCGCCCCTCCGCCTAACGGCACGTCGCGACAAAACTGCTTTCGGTCCGCTTCACAGGCCACTCGCAGATGCTGCATGTTCTCTTTCATCCGCACGAGCCGCTCCCGGAGAATCGGCTGACAGGGTATGGACAATTGGGCCGCTTTACGTTGTAGGCAGACTCGCCGTTCGCCCTCTTCCTCTGGACAGAGCGTATCCATTTCCATATCGCACTTCACCTCCATCCCGAAAGGACGTCGCATGGCCTCAGACGCAGGCCGTCCCACTGGCGCCGGATGAGCGGTCGGCGCCTCCTCCTTCAACATCACCGGCGGAACGGAAGGGTCGGGCGATGCCGGGACATTGAGGCTCATAGATGGAGAAGATAGCGGTGCCGACTGTGGCATGGACAGGGATGGCGACGGTAGCTCCGGCAGACTGTCGCTCTGCGGCAGCAGATAGATCACGAGACCCCAGACCGCGCCCAGCACCACACAGCTGAGCACCATGACAATGACGATGGCGCCGAATCGCGATGGGCCAGCCAAGTAACTCCTCGTTGATGTGGGATCAATGCCGTCCGATTAGCAGGATGTCGATGCAGTCCTCCGAGGTCTCGTCCGACGCCCGTGAAATCTGAAGCATCGCTCGCCAGGAGGCTGCTCCCGGTGAATTTCCTCAGTCCGCTAATTCTCCGGCGCTTCCACGATGTGATTTTCGAATCGCGTGCAGCCTTCGGCAAGCAGCCGATTCGTCAGCATTTCGCCCGGCCACTCGATCGGCAGATCGGCCGTGAACACCCACACATCGGGCGACGTCCACACGGGACCATGGTCCTCGGGCAATTCCGGATCGAAGAGATCCGTCCAGACCGGCATGTACACCCCATTTCCACATTGCGTATGGAGATGGGCAATCGTGCGTGCTCGCACCATGGGGTCGAGGTCGCGCCACACCGCAGCGGTTTCGTCGGCCAGGCGGTGAAGCCGCACGGCATTCTGCGCGTCGAACAGGGCATAGGACGCATAGACCGGCACCTCCAAGGTGTCCGGCGCCAGTGCCAACTCGGCGCATTGGGCAACCAGACCTTCGAGCAGCGCCCGGCGTTCCGGTTCCTCCAGCGAGTCCGGCAATCCCGGATCGGGCATACCGATGAGTTGAAAGAAGAGAAACGCCGTGTTTTCCACCGGAGGATAGAGACGAGACGCGATCGCCTGGGTGCGCTGCGAGTCCGCAATACTCGCGAGATGCTCGTTGAACGTTTGTAGCGTCAATCCTTCGAGTGTCGCATCGGTCAGGAGGCGGGGCTCCACCCTCACGACGACCCCAGCCGGCAGCTGCAGATGTCGATGGAGCAACTCCGCTGTCGCCACGGGATCGATTTTGAGGCCAAGCGGCTGCCCCAGATTGGCCTGCAGCGGCAACTCCAAAGCCGCCATCAGAGCATAGGCGTTTTTTTCATCGTCGGGCCCGTCCATGATGACGGCGCACGAGGCTTCCGCGACCAAATCGAACATCCACTCTGCCATCTCCTCGTCGAGGGCTGCCAGGACCGTCAGCAGATCCTGCTCGCGTCCCTGCTCGATAAAGGCTTGCAGCGTGTCGATCGCGGCATCCGTGTCGCCATGGTCATGGCGGCGCGCATTGATCAAATGAATTAAATCCCGCGTCAGCGGATCCGGTCGCGACCAACTCAACATGGCCGGCCTCCCACGTCGATGCGAATTCGTCCTGAAAGGTACCCGTTCATCCTGTTGTCCATGTTGCCAAACTTTCCAGAACGTAGCAAGCCTGTTGCGGTTCTTCGTCGACGTCACCCGCGAGCCACCCGAAGCGGCCATGCCGCATCAAGCCCGACAGGTCATTCACCGATGACCTTGACCAGCACGCGCTTGCGCCGCCGCCCATCAAACTCACCGTAAAAAATTTGCTCCCACGGCCCGAAATCCAATTTCCCGTCCGTAATCGCGACTACCACCTCTCGCCCCATGAGCTGCCGCTTGATGTGCGCAT
>JACQHN010000568.1 GCA_016199015.1 Nitrospira defluvii | reverse complement strand
TCATCATGGCGCCCATCCCGCTGACGCTGATCGGAATTCTTCCGGGCCACTGGCTGACCGGCTCTTACTTTACCGCCACCTCGATGATCGGGTTTATCGCGCTGGCGGGCATCATCGTGCGGAACTCGATCCTCTTGGTCGATTTCATCCAGCACCAGGAGGTCGAAGGGGTTCCGCTGCTTGAAGCGGTAATCCGTGCGGGCGCGATCAGGACCCGTCCGATTCTGTTGACCGCCGCGGCGCTGATGGTCGGCGCCTTCGTCATCATCCTCGATCCGATCTTTCAGGGATTGGCGGTCTCGCTGTTGTTCGGCGTCGGCGCCTCAACGATCCTCACGCTGGTGGTCATTCCGGTGCTCTACTACCTCTGGATCGGCGGCCGCCGGAGTTCGCCTACCCGCAACCTGACGGATCAGGAGACAACAGAATTGCCAGGAGTCGCGGGCGAGCGATTGGGTTGAACCGAATCGACATCCTTCCGGTCGTTCTGTCGCCTTCTGCCATAGGCCCCTTCAGGATCCCTGTTGCTGTCCCCCACGCGTGCGAGCTCTGTCCTGTCCCATTCGACGGCAATCCGCCGATTCTGGTAGCGATTGATCCGGTCCGATGTTGGTGCGCGGAAGGGTGTCATCCTTGCACGTAATAAACGATGGACGATTGTGGCGGCGGCATGTGCCGTCTGTTCAAATGAAAGGAGGACCACGTGAGGGTACTATGGCAAGCTGTGTTGTTGGTGCAGGCCCTCGCTGTCTTAGGCCTGCTGCAGGCATTGCCTGGGGCAGCGGTCGAGCCTCCAACGAACATTCCTCAATTGCGCCTGAGTCTGCATGATGCGATTCAGGCATCGATCGACAACAACGTCAACGTTCGCCTGCTGAAAGAGCGGATCGCCGCGGCCCAATCCGCAGCCAGCACGAGTCTCGGCGCGATGTTGCCGAACGTGTCGGGGTATTTGAACGGACGCAGTCAGACGGTTAACCTCGCCACCTTTGGTTTTCCGCCTGATCGCCTGGGAGGGTTGGGGCTTTCGCGCAGCGTGACGGACCCCTTCGAGGTCTATGACGCGAGGGCGAGTCTGGCGCAGAACCTCTTTAGCTTGAGTTTGATCCAACGGTGGCGGGCTGCTAAGACCGGCGTGGAGGTGGCCACTCTCGAAGCCGAAGTGGGGAGACGTGATGTCATGGCGACCGTCGGGTTGTTGTATATGGAAGCCTTGCGGGCCGATGAAGCCGTTAAAGCGCGGCGGGCGGATTTGGAGCTGAGCCTGCAATTGCTCAAACTGGCGCAAGATCGCAAGGCCGCCGGGGTGGCGACCGGTCTTGACGTCACGCGTGAAGAAGTGCAACTGGAGAATACCCGTCAGCGGTTGCTCGTGGCGCAGAACGATCAAGAGAGTACGCGGCTGAATGTGATCCGGGCGTTGGGGATTGATTTCGACGTGCACATGATCTTGACGGATACCCTCACGTTCGTCGAGGTTGTCCACGAGAAACCGGAGCAGGCCCTGGCCGTTGCGCAAGAAAACCGGACGGAGCTCAAGGCGCAGGCCAATCGCCAGCGCCTGGCGTCGCTGTCTCATAGTTCGGTGGCCAGCGAGCGCGTTCCGTCGTTGTCGCTCAATGGCGACTACGGGTGGATTGGGATCAAACCGGATGAGGCGTTCGCCACGCGCAGCGTAGGACTCACCCTCTCGGTCCCCATCTTCGACAGCGGGCAGCGGGAGGGCCGTATTTCGGAGGCGCGGAGCCGGGTGCGTCAAGAGTCGATTCGCATGAAGGACGTATCGGATCAGGTGTCGTTGGAAGTGCGGAACGCATTGCTCACGCTGGAATCGTCCACGCAGCAGGTAGCGGTGTCGCAAAAGGGCTTCGACCTGTCGCAGAAGGAGCTGACCTTCGCACGTGACCGTTTTGCGGCGGGGCTGGCCACGAGCATCGAAATCACGAATGCCCAAACCTCGGTGGCTCGGGCCAGGGACAATGTCATCGAGGCCCTGTTCCGGTTTAATGCTTCCCGTATCAACTTGGCACGGGCAAAGGGTGAATTGGAGAAGGTGTTCTAATAGCTGAGCCGGCTTGGCTGAAAGGTAAAAGGTCGCACGATGATCCTGACGAAATCGGAGTCGGCCTTCCTGATGACGTTAACCGGCGATCATAGGCGGTAGGTGGGGTATGGCAGACATGAACGTTCGCCCATCACGGCCGGACATGGAGTCGATATCAGGTGTCTGGAGATCGGTCTGTACCTACGTCTGGGAGAATGCCGTTGCGCGTCGGTATGGCGAGATATCGCTGCTGGTTCTGGTTGGAGCCTGGGCCTATTTTGCCAATCTTCATCTGTCGCTCTTAGAAGGCAGCGAGGGGCTATACGCCGGCATTGCGGGAGAAATGGGGCGCAGGCGGGAGTTCTTCGACCTCACCTATCAAGGCATTCCCTACTTCAATAAGCCGCCGTTCTTTTTTTGGCTGCTCAATCTCTCGACATCGCTCTGGGGTGACAACGAGATCGCCTTGCGTCTGCCCGGATCGCTCGCGGCGGTCGGCACCATCCTGTTGACCTACATCCTGGCAACAAGGCTGATCTCGCCGACGGCGGGATTCTGGGCGGCCCTTGTGGTCGCGACTACCCATGTATTCCTTTGGTACGGGCGTCGTGTCCTGTTCGATTCGACCCTCACTTTCTTCGTGACGCTGGCGATTTTCTCCTGGGCTCACGTGCAACTGCTTGGCCGCAGCTCCTGGTGGTATCTGCTCGGTTTCTTGAGCATGGCCCTCGGCGCGATGCTGAAGGAACTGCATGGGTTTTTCTTGCCGCTGCTCGTCATGGCGGTCTACGCGGTCATCCAGCGCGATTCGCGAATGGTCAAGGATCGATTCTTCTGGGCCGGGCTGGTTGCGGCGGTCGCGATGATGGCGGGATATGCCCAGTTGCTCGGCCCGGGGTATCAGCACCATTTCCGACTCGGCAGTGCGCTCCAATCCATCTGGAGTACTGGACCCTCCGGTTCCGCGCCTGACGGTCACTCCCTGTATTGGTATCTGGGCATGATGTGGGCTGATTTCTTTCCCTGGTGTGCGCTGCTGCCATCGACCATCGTCTTGCTATGGACGCGACGGCCGTTTCGGTCTCATCCGACTGAATTGCTGTTGCTGGTCTGGGTCTTGGGATTCTTCATGGCTTTCAGCCTCGCCACCCTCAAGCGCGAACCCTACCTTGTGACGATCGTGCCTGGTATCGGCTTGATGGTCGGATATTTCTATCACCATGCCTTCGCCTCCGCCGGCGGGGTCGAACCGATGCCTCGGCTGCTCAGAGTCCTGCTCGCCGTATTGGCCGTGGTGTTTGTCGGCGGCATGTTTTTGGGCGCGGCGCCGCTCCGACGCCGGTGGCTGGTCTCGTCCACCCTGGTGTCTCCAGCCTTCATCGTGATGATCTTTTCCCTGGCGGGCCTGCTCCTGTATGCGGTGCTCCGATCCCGTCTGTACCTCGCGCTCTCCACGGTCGGGGCACTTGCCATCGGGTACATGGTCCTGGTGGTGACCTATGTGTTTCCCGCGATCGACCAGGCGTCCTCGCCGAGGAAGATCACGGAAGAGATCAAGACCCTGGCGGTGGAGACCAAGCCGGCTCTGTTCATGTATATCCCCGGGTGGCCGAAGAACGAGGATGCCCTGTATTACCTCAAACGGGATACCGCGGTTCCGGATCTGCCGAGTCAGGAGGCGGTCGTCGCGGCGGTGCGTAAGAACGGGACCATCAGGGTGATTACCGAAGAGCAACATGCGGCAGCCCTGCAGGGGCGAGCGGGTCTGGCGATTGAAAGGATCCGCGAGTTTCAACAGCCTGGCCGCAAGCATCTTCTTCTGTTGTCCGTGCGCGAGCAGATGTGAGCAGAATCGACCAATGTGTCGAGGATTCGGCAGTGAACGCATGGACGCCCGACTTCTAGCAGGATCCTGAAAAAGTCCGCCAGCTTTCTCAGACACTGCCGCCTCACCGTCTCGGCGGCGTTCACAAACGTGACGCTCCTTAGTCGTCGCGTCATGAACCTCAGAGGCTCGCTCCACGTACCGAACAGAGTACGGGTCGCCTCCAAGACACTGCCGGCTCACCGCCTCGCCGGCATCCACAAACTGGCGCTCATGATTCTTCGCGCCGTGGACCTTGCTGCGGCCTGGCTGGACGGCCTTTTTGAGCATCCTGCGTGGTGTTTTCCTGTTGCATTACACGTGCGGACCATCGAATTTCTAGCGTGCCAACAGAGTTTTTCCGCAGCCTGCTAGATCGGACTTTTCCCTGCGGGCCTCACGACGACAGCCTGCTGGGTGGGAAATCGTCCGTGGCCGATCCGGTTGGCCAGATAGAGTCCTGATTCATCGCTGCGGGCTGTTGCGTTCTGCCACAGGCCCGATGAATCTAGCTGTAGCAGTCTTCCCCGGTTGTGACCATGACCCTCTCCTGTCGAGCTTAACTCCTTGGGATCGCTGTGATGTTTCGCCCCATTCGTGTCGGACAGGGGAGGCGGCTTCATCCTTGCACCAAGTGCCCTTGAAAGAACCAGAACCGATCTTGGCAGGGGTTGGTGTGTGCCGACCGGTAGAGAAGGGAGGCAGAGATCGTGACTCCAGTCATATTCTTCATATCTATGGGGTGGTTCGCGTTCTCAACCATCGCCTTTGCCGATGATCCTTCCCCTAAGACGCCGTTGAGCGAGCGGGCGGTTCTGCGAGCTGGGCAAGTCATCCAGGGGGATTACTTTGCGGTCGGCCCGCATGTGGAAATCTCCGGCATCGTGAACGGCGATCTGTATGCCGCAGGCGGTGAGGTCTTGGTGGACGGCACGGTGAACGGGGATGTCATCGTGGCGGGGGGCAAAGTGATCCTGTCCGGCACGGTCGCCCAGGATGCCAGAATCGCCGGAGCGCAGGTCACCATCAGCGGGACCATCGGCAGGAATGCCACAATCGGCGGCGCGGATGTTCACCTGACGGAGACGGCGCAGGTGCGGGAAAACCTGCTTGCGGGCGGCGGCAACGTGCAACTCGCGGGGCATATCGGGAAGGATGCGAGGATCGGTGCCGCAAAGGTGACTGTGTCGAACGAGATCGAGCGCGATCTGGCCGTGGCGGCTGAGTCGGTGCGTCTCACGTCGAAGGCGACGGTGGGAGGCAAGCTCAGGTACTGGAGCGAGACGGCTCCGTCGATCGATGAGGGGGCGACCGTCCGTGGAGCGATCACGCGTCGTCTGCTGCCGGAGGGGTGGACTGTTGAAAGCGCCCGTCGAGGAATCCTCGGGATGCGAGTCATGGCCACGGTCGTCAGTTTCCTCTCCACCTTGATCCTGGGTCTGGTGCTGTTGCGGGTCTATCCTCTGTTCACCCGCCGGGTCACGGCGACGATACGTGAACGCCCAGGGTCGTCCCTCGGTTGGGGCACGGTTGCGCTGGTGGCTATTCCCATTGTCGCTGTCAGTTTCCTCGTGACGCTATTCGCGTTGCCGATCGGAGTGATCCTGCTCGCCTTGTATGTGCCGATGGTCTATCTGGCGCGAGTCTATGCCATTACGTGCTTGGGACAATTCTTGCTCCGTCGACAGTCTGACCCTTCGTCGCTCGCCTGGCCCTTTGTGGCGGGGTTGGTTCTGTATTCGATGCTCTCGCTCATTCCGGTCGTCGGAGGACTCCTGACGCTGCTGACGCTGCTGTTTGGACTGGGCGCGCTGCTGATGACCAAGCAGGAGCTCATTGCGACGTTGCGGGAACAGAACCAGGTGTGAGGTTTTGAGATGGTCGTCAGGGCTCAGGCTGTTCTGGTCCTGACAAAAGATGCGGAGCAGGCAATGCACGGCCTGTCGAATGATGGATGACCGTAGGCAGCGGGCTTCGGTGACCTTGGTGGAAGACCGAACCCTGCGTTGTCAGGGATCCTGGACGATGCCGGAAGTGGCACCGGTCGAACAGGTCCTCAGAAGAATGGCCTGGCCACGTAGCGGGGCGCTGGTGCTCGAAACGAGCGGGATTCACGCGTTCGATACCGGGGGGGCAGTCGTCTTGCAGCGCACCCTGACGGAGGCACGGCGGCGGGGTTGCGAGGTCACGATTGAGGGCCTGCGGTCGGAGTACGCGCAGCTCATGAGTTTGGTGTCATCCAACTGGAGCGCCATCGCGACGGACGTGCCGACCAGGCCAAATGGGATTGCGCGTCTCGATGCATCGATCCGGAATCGATTCGCTCACCTTATCCGGGGTTTGGCCTTCGTGGGAGAAAGTTCCACTGCATGGCCGCGTCTGTTCGTGACACCCGCTCGGATTCGCTGGCGCACCTGCCTGCATAGTCTGCGGGTCGATGGAGCCAATGCCTTGCCGATTACCGGACTCCTGACATTTCTGATCGGTGTGGTGATTGCGTATCAGGGCGCCGAACAACTGCGCAAGTTTGGCACCAACATTTTTATCGTGGACCTGGTGGGCATCTCCCTGCTGCGTGAAATCGCCCCGCTGATTGTGGCGATACTTATCGCCGGGCGATCGGGATCGGCCTATGCCGCGCAGATCGGCAC
>JACQHN010000565.1 GCA_016199015.1 Nitrospira defluvii | reverse complement strand
TCGAGGTCGAGGCCGACCGCTTCCGGCTCTACGATTGAGCATCGGCACAGGTGCCAGGCCCCCTCTCACCGAATGACCAGGACGGGACAGGCCACTTTGTGCAACACCGCGTGTGAGACGCTGCCGAGCAGGAAGTGCTCAAGGCCTTTCCAACCATGCGACCCCACGATCACCAGATCGGCATGGCGTGCCGCTTTCGCAATACATTGGGCCGGATCACCACGCTCGATCTGCGCGGTGACGGTGGAAAAAATGGTTCGCAGGGTTGCAACGTTATCCTGCACGAGTTCGCGGGCATATTGTTCCATCTCGGCCGCCCACTTGCCGTAGGAGCCTTCCGTCGCCGCATCACCGACGGGGATGGTCGGCACCACGTTCAACAGGGACAACTCAACCGGCTGGTTGAACCGATGGGTGCTCAGCCACGTGGCCAGACGGAGTGAATCTTCCTGTCCTTCAACGGTCAGGAGGACACGTCGAATGGTTCCAGGATCGTCCTTGACCAGCAGGGCCGCACAAGGGGCATGGAGCACCACCCGGTGCGAGACGCTGCCTAAGATCAACTCCGCGAGTCGTCCACGCCCCCGTGATCCGACCGCGACCAAGTCCGCCCGAGACGAACGGATGCTCTCCAGCACAACCGGAGCCGGATTCCCGATCTTGCAGACTCGCTTGAGGGAGGAATGGACCGTTAAAGGAATTAAGGCGCCGGTTTGCTCCAGCAGGCGTTCTCCCGCCGCCACCATCCCCTGTCGAAGTTCTTCAGCACTTCTGCGGCCGAGCGGTTGCGCGAAAAGCGGGTTTTCGAATGGGCGGAGGTCCACCGCATGGATGAGCGTCAACTCCTCGTGCGTGAAGAGGCGGCAGACGACCTTGACGGCGTTGAAAGACTGCTCGGACCAGTCGACAGCAACGACGGCGCGCATAGCAGCTCCCTGAAGGGAAGGCATGTCAGCAGTCGCTCCCCACCAAGCAGAGAAACCAGGCCCAGTGGAGCGACCTCCGCGGGTCGTAGGATGAGCCATCATACTCCCAACCGGACAATGGAGGTCAACCACAGAGAAAAAAACTGGCTCGTAGGGTCTTCATCCCGCAATTGATGGAAGACTGGGAAGCACAAAAATGGACCGAGTTCTATGATTGTGATCATCATTTCTGCTGTTCGGGGACCTCATTAGAAGCGCCTTGCTACACGTGAAGCTTCGCACAGTGGCGATCAAAGGGGACTCGACTCTCCTCTAACGCTATACGCCGGCACAGGAAGTGGCGACAGGGGAATAGTTCTATTCCGGCACACCTCTACCTGCGGGGTGAACGACCCGCTATAATTGAGGGGTAGACCTGAATATAGGCGGGGGGTGGGAGCGATGCTAAACCTGTCCTTAGAAACAAACGAGCAGGAAATTCTAGCGTGGGCGCTCAAGAGCGCCGTGTCAGACCTCGGAGCGGAGATTGCCGATACCGAGAATATGGAGTTCAGGCAGGACCTCAAGGAGCGGAAGGCGGTGCTTCAAAGTATTATCAGGCAACTCGATCGGTAGCGCATACGTCCCAATCGTACAACGACCGCGCCCCACCGCACACCGTACAGCGAAGGTTACAACCCTCCCCTTTAGGTACACCAGCCAACTATGCCCCCCGGCTGGAATACCCGCCGTCAATGTGTAGACGCAGGCGCTCAGGACGCCCGATCACGCGGCCTTGCGAATCGGATCTTCCTTCACTCCTTCACTCGTGCGGGGTATTGCAGCAGCCTCACTCTCATCTTCCCAGATCCGAGCCATGAGCGCATTCACAAGTGCGCCAAAGCCCGTGAGGAGACTGACGATAACCAGCAAGACCCCGACGCTGACGATCCAACTGTTGAAATCCCATGCAGAGAACATAGACGCACCTCCGAAAAGAAGGTGGTTGTCGCCTGGCAGGTCTTTGTCCATCGAACATGAAGGCGTTCTGGTTTCATTATACGCCTGAGTTGTGAATGGGAACAGGGGCACACCCACGTCGGGATGCGGACGATCCCTCGCTGACCGGCCTCACCGGTGAGGTGGATCGGCAGGTTTTTTGAGGGGGCCGACCATGCCGTGAAGAAACCCTGCATCTCAGTGCGCCGCCGAGTCCGTTTCACAAGGACTCCCGACTTCGTGAGCGAGAGCGCCAGTAGGATGCTGAAAAACCATTGCGGGCCTTCGAAAACACAGCACGCGCGGAGTCGGAGACGACATGGAGAGAGCCCGCAGGATGGTCAAAAATGCCGTCCTCCCCGCTCGTCGTTCGTAAAGCGTCGTTCGTCTCTCGTTCAAAGAAAAGAGCATATGGCGTATAGCTCATAGCGTATGGTCAGAAATGGAGAGGGGGCGCCTTGGCTACCAGCTATACGCCATCAGCCATACGCTCTTATCCCCAACGAGATACGCTTCACGATTTACGCTCCTGCTATCAGCCATAGGCTATACGCCATTAGCTCTGGTTCCATCACCATCCTACTATTCGGCGTAGCGCAGATCACGGGCATCGGCCAAGGAGAGGTACGCTTCTCCCCATTGCTGCGGGCTCACAAGGCTCCAAGGCTCGTCGAGGTGGAGAGGCCTGAACCGCAGACCATAGAGCCCTCCATACACGAGGTGAGCCAACCCCGAGCCAGAATCTTCAACCACCTGAGCATAGGCCGGACAGGCCGGCGCCTGTTCGCTGTCGCTCCAGCCAGTCACCGAGCACCACTCGCCGGCAGGATTTCGGTCAGAGAGCCGAACCTGGACCACCGGTCGAGCGGGACCGACTTCCTTAAAGCGCGCAAAGAAGCTGGTGTCGCAATTTTCGTTCGATTCAACTTCCACGATCATCAGACGCTCTTGTATCTCATCACAAATTCACTGCTGTACGTGGCCTTGCTGAAGCATGTGCCGTTGCCGAGGATGAGCACTCGATTTCATCGTACATCTGTGCGTCGAGATCCCTGTGTCTCTTTTTGGGGCTGACTCAAATTCTAGCGCAAGGAGGGGCGAAGAAATACACCCCCGAGTTGTCCGCAGCTTGCGGCGCATTCTGTCAATTCACGCCGCGAGGGGGTATGCTCGCGAGGCATAGTCGCCGCCGTATGAGCGCGGAATGCCTGCGCCGGGACAAATACATCCAAAACCGGGGCGGTCTCCGTAATCCATGTGACGGCCTGGATTTGTGGCGTTCGTATTCAGGCAACGTTTCATTGGTTGGATGAAAGGAGGATCGAACATGGCATCCGAGGCAATCCCGGCAGTGGTGGCCCAGTATTTCGCCGCAATCCGACGCATGGACCCGGACGCATGGGTCGCCTGCTTCGCGGAGCAGGCAATCAGCTACGAACCGGGGGCTCCCACACCCTTGCAAGGCCATACCGCGCTGCGCCAGTTCCTTGTGGAGGTCCTCGGAGCCTTTCAGAAAATCGGGATGACGGAAGACCATATCTTCCTGTCCGGTAACCGGGCAGCAGTAAAGTTCACGGGACATGGTACCGGCAAGAACGGCCGAGAGGTCGTCTTCGAGGGCATCGATGTGTTTGAGATCAACCAGGACGGAAAAATTCAAACAATGTGGGGTTACTGGGACCCAGCCGCGATGATGGCGCAACTGCAAGGCCGTAGACCGTCGGGGGCTTAGGAGGGAACATGATTAAAAATCACATCATTTACAACATGTACCTCGACTGGTCATTCGACATAGAGCGGGCCGAGGGTAGTTATCTCTGGACCCAGAACGGACAGCAACTCATCGATTTTACCTCTGGCTGGAATACGACCAATCTCGGCTGGAATCATCCGGAAATCGCCGAAGCATTGATCGGCCAAGTCAAAAAGAACACGTATGCTCCCATGTGGACGGCCGATGCCGTGCAAAATGAATATGCCGCGCTCCTGACCGGCGCGCTGCCAGCACCACTCACCGCCGTCGGCCGGGCCACTGGTGGGACCGAAGCCAACGAAATGGCGATCAAGACTGCCCGAGCATTCACCGGACGAAAGACGATCGTCGGGTTTCGAGAGACCTTTCACGGACAGTCCGTCAACACGCTCGCTATTGGCTTTCCTGGCCCGCCGGTTCAGGACTTCGTTCAACTCACCTATCCCCAGACATACAGAACCAACAACTCTCCGGAGCTCGTCCTTCAGGAGTTTGCCGGCGAACTGGAGCGAGTGCTTTCCACGCGAGGTATGGCGGCCGTCTTCACCGAGGCCGGCATTATCACCGGGTGGGGCTCCACCTATGTCGCCCCCACTGGCTACCTGCCGTTGGTAAGAAAGCTGACGGAGCAATATGGAACCTTGATGATTCTGGATGAAGTCGGAACCGGTTTCTCCCGCTGTGGGTCCCTGTTTGGCCTGGAACTGGACGGGGTCACGCCGGACATTGTGACCTTTGCCAAAGCGATCTCCAATGGCGCCGCCCCCATCGGAGCCATGGCCACGCGTGAAGACATCGCCGAGGCCACCTTGGCGAAGAGCATCTTGCTGTCGACCTTTGGCTGGACACCCGTCGCCTGCGCCGCCGCGCTTCGAACGCTTCAGATTCATCAGCGTGACAAGGTGTGGGAGAAGGCCAAACGAGACGGAGAGTACATCGTGAGCCGACTCAAGAGGGAATTGGGGGATCATCCCAAGGTTGGGGACATTCGCGGTCTAGGCATGGAAATCGGCATCGATATCGTGAAGAACAAAAGCACCAAAGAGCATGATACAGCGACTGTGGAAAAGGTTGTCCAGCAGGCCTTCAAGCGGAACCTGCATATCGTGTGCGATCACCACAGCAACATCCAACTCATGCCGCCCCTCACGATCGACCGCACGGTTTTAGACGAAGGGCTCACAAGGCTGATTGAAAGCATCGAGACGATCGGATAGGGAGTATGCGAAGTGTTTTAGGCCGACCCACGTTGTGAACTAAGGCGGTTGCCCGAGTGGCCAATCACAGTCGGTCAGCTGGACGGTCTTTCATCGGCAGCGGATTAGATCAAGAGAGCAATAATCTCCGACAGCCATCCAAAGAAGGAGGGACATCATGAAATTCATGCTCACATTCACCATTCCATCCGATAAGGAACAGCGGAACGAGGCCATTGCCCGATTCCAGAAGACGGGCGGGCAGCCACCTCAAGGAGCCAAGCTGCTGGGACGTTGGACGCAGCTTGATATGAGCAAGGTCTATGTGTTGGTAGAGTCTGATGATCCGAAAGCGTTGGCTGGATTTGCCGTGGATTGGAGCGATCTCCTCGAAGTAGAGACGGCGCCGGTGATGGAAGACCAGGAACTGTCTGACGTGTTGAAACGCGTCGGCAAGTAGGTCCGGTTCGGGACGGGAAGGGGGGACAGGCCCCAAACACTTGATGACCTTCAGCGGTGACCGTCGACAGGCTGGTCGAGTTCCAGGAACCAGCCAGAAACCAGAATGAGATTGAGAGGGAGGAGCCACCATGCGCATTCATGCAATGGCTGCAGGAAGCCGAGGCGACGAATTGGTCCCCTGGACCTACGAACAGGCCGCGCTTGGTCCATTCGACTGTCTGCTGCGCGTCCTGGCCTGTGGTTTATGCAGCAGTGACCTTCATATGGTCGACAACCACTGGGGCATGTCCCACTACCCCCTCGTGCCAGGACACGAAGTGGTCGGGGAGGTGGTGGACATCGGCTCGCGCGTCAACCAGCTTTCCGTCGGTGACCGCGTCGGGGTCGGATGGCAGCGGTCAGCCTGCTTCCAGTGCCACGATTGTTTAACCGGAAGAGAGCATTGCTGCAACAAGGGGTATCAAGCCCTGCTCGCTGATGGCTACGGCGGCTTTGCGGAACACATGGTCGCGGACAGCCGCTTTTGTTTTCCCATCCCCGCCGACCTTCCGACCGACGTGGCCGGCCCGCTCCTCTGCGGAGGGATCACGGTCTACTCGGCCCTGCACGCCGCCGGCATGACCTCCGGTCAAGAGGCCCAGGAGATTGGGGTCATCGGGCTCGGCGGCCTGGGGCACCTGGCGATTCAGTTCGCGGCCAAGTCGGGGAATCGCGTGACCGTATTCACGTCCAGCGAAGACAAGGCCGCCGCAGCCTCTCGGTTGGGCGCTCACCAAACGATCCTCACACAACAAGACGGCCGTCCCGCCTCGGCTCCGGATCGGCCCCTTGATCTGCTGATCAGCACGGTGCCGATTCAGCTCCCGTGGGATGCCTACGTCGAACTGGTCCGGCCCGGCGGCGCCCTGACCTTTGTGGGTGTCCCACCCGGACCGGCCACCCTGCCCCTGGACGCCCTGATCCTGCATCGTCGTCGGCTGCTCACCAGCTCCATCGCCGGCCGCCCGATGATTCGGGAGACGCTGGACGTGGCCGCGCGCATCGGGGTGAGACCTACCATCGAAACCTTCCCCTTAGCTGGGGTCAACCATGC
>JACQHN010000580.1 GCA_016199015.1 Nitrospira defluvii | reverse complement strand
GCGGGATCAGCGCCGGGGCTGCCGATGCGATGTGGGATTACTGTTATGAGGTCACCCCGCCGGCGTTGCATGACGTCAAGCGGCACAAGCAGTGGTGGGACAAGACCGTGAACTGGGAGAAGTTCTTCTGGGAGGAATGAACGGAGCTCTCAAGAGCGAATGGCTGATGGCTGATAGTAGGCACAGCGGAGAAGGCTCTGGGGCACTCGCTATCTGCGAGCAGCCCGGATCGCCGATTGGGAGGTGCAGCGATGAAACACGTGGCTCGTAGAACAGGCTCCGTGGTGGCTGCGAGCGTCGGCGCGGTGGTGATCGCCATCCTGTTCGCCGTCATGGCAGCACCGGCGGATGCGGCCACCATCTATCCCTATTGGATCGACGACATTAAAGGCGCTATCGCCTTTTACAAGGGAGACGCCTACTACAAGAAAGAGTATCCGAACGCCAGATGGGATCTCTATATCGATCAAATGCAGGAGGTTGATCTCGCCTATCGGAAAGGGGATGTCCAGACCGACCTATGGGGCGATGAATCAGTTCATGGACATGCTGGAGGCGCGCCAAGGGGGGATCCCTGTGCAACCAGCAAACGAGTTGTTCAACCTCTGCAATTTCGTGACGCCGCAGGAGTTCCACGACGTGACACTCCTAGGTCAAGATCGAAGAACATGAGGGATATTCTCTTGTGAAATAGCTGGGCCACCGCGTGCAGGGCGCAAGAGGAAACCGTGAAACAGCTCACCGCCATGCTGGAACGGACGGCCGATGGCGCGATGGTCGTGGACCAAGAGGGCAAGATTGTGCTCTGGAATCGAGGAGCCGAACGCCTCTTGGGGTTTCGAGCCCAAGACGTGGTGGGCCGTTTCTGCCGCGATGTGCTGCGTGGCGAAACGCTGAGCGTCCGCCCCTTGTGTGCGCCGTCCTGCCCGATCGGCGCCCGCGTCGCGCGGGGCGGCGGCGTCCGTCAATTCGACATGCAGACCCACACCAAGGACGGGTGTGCATCTCGGCGACGGCTATATCGTCACGGCCCGCCATGTCGTCGACGCCCGCGGAGACGAGAAGCCCCTGCGTCCGTCTGTGACGATCTTGACGCAAGATCTGCGCGAACTGCCCGCCTTCTTGACCGGAGCGCATGCGCCGACGGATGTCGCGGTCTATCGGGTAGAGCCCAGCCTGGCCTTGAAACTACCGGGCGCCGTCTCCTTCGCCGCCGGCGACCCCCAAGCGGGCGAGGACGTGTTCACTGTCGGCTTCCCCTTGGACTGGGGCGCGACGGTCACCTATGGCCGCGTGGGGAGCGAAAGGACGTTTTTGTTGACCATGGCGTCGAGACTGCTCCAACTGGATCTGTCGGTCTGCAGCGGCAATTCGGGGGGCGGACTCTTTAACGACCGGGGGGGGAGGTCGTGGGCGTCATCCATGCGATCATTCAGACCGAACATGTGCTGGGAAAGGGAGGTTGCAGCCAGATGGCATTCGCGATTCTGGCCACGGTCGCAGACCGGGTGATCCGAGACCTCCGGGAAGGGAGACAACCGATCGTTGCCTGGCTGGGCATCACGATGGAGGCCGTGAAAGTGGGAGGCCGCTGGCGTGTGCGCGTGGTGAAAGCGGAAGGACCAGCCTTCGAGGGAGGCTTGAAGGTTGGCGATGTCATTCTAGCCATCGCCCAGACGGAGATCTTCACTCCCGCCGAGCTAAAAAGGTTTCTCCTGGAAACGGCGCAGCCGAACCAGTCGGTTCTCGTGCACGTGCTTCGTGACGATACCGAGTTCCACATGACCATCGTGCTTGGGGAGATCAGCAGCGGCTGAGGCGAGAGGGGTTTGTGCGACGAGGTCACCCCGACGCCGTTTCACGAGGAGCAGCGGCACAAACGGCGGTGGGATAAGACCGTCGATTGAGAGAAGCTCTTCTGGGAGGAATGAAGGAATGGCAGCGGTCGGCACTCGTAGAACTGTGCAGTGTAGAAATGGGAGAGGCGAAGCAAGCTTGGTTTTTTTATTCTCCTTCGCCGAATACTCCGTAGCTTGCTACGAGGAGCTTCATTCCTGAGTAGAAATGCTGGCCGCTGCTTCTGTAGGTCAGCGGTTCTCCGTAGCATTGTGGGGCAGCTCCATCCGGTCTCCTGCCCCTTTCTGCGACAGCAGAAAGCGATTTCGTCTTCGAACTCCCTCTCTTGTCACAGAAACCAGGCTGAATTCATCGCGTCTCTTCTTGCTCGCTGTTTTAAGGGATCGGCACTGCCCTTGCCTCCATCAGTGGGTGTCGTAGGGTGGTCGGAGGTCAGGACGCAGCGGCAGAAGGGGGCCGGGGAAAGGGGGGGAGGAAGGCAGCGTATTTCACGAGGCCCCGTGATCCAAAGACCTTGACCGTTCGGGATGTGATGGAAGATGCGGTTTTCACGGTCAGCCCGCAGGCGAAGGGAGCCGCCATCGTCGATATCTTGGCTGAGCAGAACGTTGGGAGCGTCCCTGTTGTGGAAGAAGATCGGACGCTTGTCGGCTTGGTCAGTGGAGCCCCACGGCTTTACAGCCGTGGTCCCTGTTGTATCTTCGGCGAAACCCGCCGAAGCATGTCCTCCTTCGCCAAGGCTTCGGCACGCCGCCCAAAGGCTCTGGCCGACGGGTCGGAGATTTTCGCAAGTTTCCCCGCAGCTAGCTGCGGGGAGCTTTATTGTACGTGAATGCCGGACTGTGTCTAACATTTTTTCGCTGGCGGTCTCATCGGTGTTTGCCGAATTTGACACTCTCGCCCCTGCGTCTCTAGAATGCGCGACTCATGAACGATCGCTTCCTCAAAGCCTGCCGGC
>JACQHN010000589.1 GCA_016199015.1 Nitrospira defluvii | reverse complement strand
CGCGCGCGGGCGAGGCGGATTTGCTCTTCAGACACACGGCACAGGGTTTCGATGTGTCCGGGGTGGTGCGGCGGAGGTTCGAGGCAAGTCGAACTCTGAGCCCATGGTGAAGTGAGCGACATGGACAAGTGCGGAAACCACAAATGTAGTGGGTTGTTCCCTGCTGGGGGCGCCGCGACTCCGCACGTCTTCCGCTGCGGAGGCTGGTTCTTTCAATCGGAAGGACCTGTCCTCTCGGTGGGGCCCTGGCGGTATGCATCGATCAACGAGCGTCCATGACCAGTCACAAGGAGGCTTTTCATGACCCAGATGATCTTCTACAGCATGGCAGTCATTGTTATGAGCATGGGGGTACCACCTTGATGGCCCGGCGGCGATGGGCAGCCTATGTGGTCGCGCGACAGACTGGATCGGGCAGGTCCTATATTCGGTAGCGTACGTCACGTGCCGCAGTTGAGTTCAGCGGATCCGTCCAGGTGCCTAGTCATCCGTGATTCTCGCACTCGGGGGTTCCAATGGAAACACATGGGACACCGGATACGTCTTCTTCCTCTGCTCCGCAGGACGGCAAAGCTACCTGTGCCCGTTGCGGGGGGTTGTTGTTGACGCAGCACTATATGGACTTACTCGATGATACTGGTCAGATTGACATCACGGCCTGGCATTGCACGATGTGTGGCGAGGTGATCGATCCGGTCATTTTGAAGAACCGGCGGAGTCCGCCGCCGAATTTGCTCCACGGTACGAAGGAGCGAAAGTTCAGCCAGCGGGTGACGGCCATTTTCGACAGCAGTGTTTCGGACGATTTATCGGATGGGACAGAGGCACAGCAGGATGAAGAAGAATCGTCCGATAAGTCTGCCGACGAGCGCGCGCCATAGCGGACGACCGCGGTGAACGGGAGGATAGACAGATGAAGATCATCGTGACCGGCGGAACAGGATTCATCGGTCGCGCCCTCGTCGACGAGTTGTCTGGACAGGGGCGCGAAGTGGTCGTCTTGACGCGCAAGGCTTATCATCAGCCCAAGGTTGGAGTCAGGTTCCTGGAATGGGACAGGGCCTCCGCTGGATCATGGCAGGCCGAAGTAGCATCCGCAGACGCGGTGGTCAATCTGGCCGGTGAGCCAATCGCCGAAGCACGGTGGACTAGTGCCCGCAAACGACTCCTTATCGACAGCCGAGTTCACAGCACCCGTCGTATTGTGGATGCGCTGTCAGGGCGGTCCGTGAATCCTTCCCTGCTGATCAGCGCGTCCGGCATCGGTTATTATGGCGCGAGCGACGATCGTCTGTTGGATGAACGTTCCGCATGCGGTCGGGGCTTTCTCGCCGACCTGTCCGCCGCCTGGGAAGCGGAAGCGCTGCGAGCCGGTCAGTTCGGGACACGTGTGGTGTTGTTGAGAACAGGGATGGTGCTCGAACAGGACGGTGGCGCGTTGCCAAAGATGTTGCTGCCCTTTCGCCTCTTCGCCGGAGGGCCGATCCTGCCCGGCACGCAGTGGGTATCCTGGATTCACCGTTTGGACCTCATCGGCCTTATCCAGTGGGCCATCACGACGCAGGCGGTTTCGGGTCCCGTGAACGCGGTGGCTCCCGAGGCGGTGACGATGAAGAGGTTCTGTGACACAGTCGGGAAAGTCCTGCATCGTCCGTCGTGGTTTCCAGTTCCCGGTCTGGCGTTACGTCTGGCGCTTGGTGAAATGGGAACACTGATGACGACTGGTCAACGGGTTCATCCGGCGAAGGCGCTCGCGGGCGGATATGTCTTTCGCTATCCGACGCTGGAGCCAGCCTTGCGGGCGATCGTGACGAAGGGATGAGCGAGGAGAACTGGATATGCGTCTACTGATCGAACCGGTGATTCAATACCTGCACGCGCTCGCCGTCGCCATCCTGCTGGCAAGGTCGTGTTGTTGTCGTTTGTGGTGGCCCCGATTCTGGCGAAGAATTTGGAACGGGAGCCGTTTGGGAAAGTCGTCCGCCAGCTGTTTCCGGCCTATTATGCCCTTGGGATGTCAGCGGCTGCTGCGGGACTGTTGTCCGTGACCAGCCTCGCAATCATTCGTGGGCTCAGCCCATCGTTCCTCGTCGCGGCGGGAATCTGGCTGGTGATCCTGGCGGCTGAATCCTACTGCCGGTCGCCGCTGACCCCGCAGAGTAACGCGATGAGAGATCGACTCAAGGAGCAGGAACAGCGTGGCGCTGTCGATGTCCAGCTGAAGGCGGCCTGGAATCGACTGCATCAACGGTCGATCTATCTGAATTCGATAGTGCTCGTTGGAGGACTCTGGTTGTTGGGAGTTGCGCGTCAATTCTAAATTCCATGAAGGGAGATAGAGCATGTCTAGACACAGCGTTATGGTTACTTCTCTCGCACTCGGATTGTTCAGCGCCATGCTGATCCAGTCGCCTCAGGGGGTAGATGAGATCTGGGCGGCTGACGAACAAGCCAAGCCGGGAGCGCAGGCGCCATCGCATGGTACAGGGGTTACGATTCCGGACGGTGTAATCGGGGTGTCACTGCATGTCGGGGCTGAACGTGTGGGCGATACGGCCGTGCTCTATGTCGCGCATGTCTTGCCCGAAGGTCCGGCGCAGCAGGCCGGACTCAAGCAGGGTGATGAGCTCACGACCGTGGATGGTGTGGCCGTCACCGGAAAGACGTACGAACAAGTGGCCCTTATGGTGCGAGGCGAAGCTGGGTCAGTCGTGAAATTGGGCGTGAAGGGAGAGGGCGGTTTGCGCGAGATCTCCGTCACGCGTGTGGCAAGCCAAACCCTCTACAAGGGGCAGATGGGATCACATAGCGGCTCTGCTCGATAGGTGAGGTATGAACAGGATCATCGCCGCGCTCGGATTGGTGGTTGTCTTGGCCGCTAGTCCGACAGTTGAGGCTCACGACCAGGCGACAACGGCATCCGGGGCGTCTAGCGTCGAGAAAACGAGACTGTACCTGATGGCCGGCGACTATCGCCGGGCCTTGGAGCTCTGTGAGCGAGCGATTCAGGAGATGCCGTCGGTAAAAGCCTATCTCCATCTCACCTATGTCTATCAGGCGATTGATGCGTATCTCGAACAGCTCTCCCAGGACGAGAGCTGGATGGCCGTCGAACAGTTGTATCTGAACCTCGCCTATCGGCATACCGAAGATCTCGTCGATCCTCCCGGGGGACTGGCTCGCATGGCGAAGGAGATGATTCAAACGAGTGTTCGCCAACAATCCGACGTCAGCGCCGCGATGGCGGTGCGGCTGGATAAGGCGGAGTCTGATCGACTCTGGCAAGAGCAGGCGCAGTGGCGGAAAGCACACCCCACCACGTGGTGGCAGGCATTTCCAGACTCCTGGGTGCGGCAATGAGCGGCGGGAGTCCTGAGGGCGATGACCAGGGGAAGGAGATCGAGAGAATGACCAAGGCCGCAACTGACCGCGGTCTTGACGTGAAACTGCTCGGAGCCCTTTTCCTCCTGGTGGGGTTGATCGATGTGCTCATCATCGAATTTTTCCCGGCCTACGCCCTGAAACTGTTCGGTATCACGATCGCCGGTCCGCTGGCCTATTCGGTCAAACTGCATTCGTCGGCTGTGCACTTTTTGATCGGGTACGGATTTCTGTTTCTGCGCCCCTGGCCATGGCCTATGGGGGATTCGGCCTCACGAGTGAGTTCATGAATCAGCTGGAGTTTGGCTTTCATTACCTGCGAACAGACTTTATGGCCGTCACGTTCCTATTTCTCTGTTACGTGGCGTGGCGACGAACCCTCTTTGCCGATCCCATGCCGCCGGCGCAGCGGCTGGCCTCTTCCACTCCGGAGGTTCCTTCATGAAAGGTTTGGTCTGGTTTCGTCGCGACCTCCGGCTCCATGACAACCCCGCCCTTTCGGCGGCGTGTACGGAATGTCAGGAGATCGTGCCTCTCTTTGTGTTCGACGAACCGCTATTACGTTCGCATGTGTTCGGCCCCGCCTGCGTCGGCTTCATGCTGGGTTGCTTGGAGGAATTGCGGAGGTCGCTTGCAGGCCACGGCCTCACGCTCGCGTGGCGGATCGGCGAGCCGATTGAAACGGTGATACAGATGGCCACAGAACGCGGTATCGACACGGTCTATTGGAATCGCGATTATGAACCGGCGGCGCTGGAACGGGATCGGACAGTGCAGCAACGTTTGGCACAACAGGGGCGTACGGTCAGGACCTTCAAGGACCACGTGGTGTTCGAGGCCGACGAAGTGCGTGGGCTCACCGGCGAACCGTTCCAGCGCTACAGCGCCTACCGGGACCGCTGGTGGGTCAAGTGGCGAGCGGCCACGCCGCCCATGCTCGCCGTCCCCACATTCGAGGCGGTGAAATCAGCCGCTCCTGCTCCAGCGGTAGCGCCATGGCCTTCAGCGGCAGACCTCGGATACGACTCGGTACCGATGTGGATTGAACCGGGTGAGCAGGCGGCGCATGCCAGGCTGCAGTGGTTCTTGCGAGGACCGGTTCATGAGTACGTCAGCGGCAGGAATCTTCCGGCGATCGATGGCACCTCCAAGCTCTCTCCCCATTTGCGCTTCGGGACAATTTCCGCGCGTACCGCGATTCATGCGGCGTTGAACATCCTGTCGAAAGGCGGTCGAGTGTCACGCGCCGATGTCTTCACGTGGATGGATGAGCTTGTCTGGCGAGAGTTTTTTCAGCAAGTCCTGACGGCCTTCCCTCGCGTGGTCGAGGGGCCATTCAAAACGAAGCCGGGGCTTCCCGCACCACGGGCTTCGGGGCCTGAACGTGATCGATTGTTTGCCGCCTGGTGTCAGGGACGGACTGGCTACCCGATTGTGGACGCCGGCATGCGCCAACTGAATCAGACCGGGTGGATGCACAACCGCGTGCGGATGGTGGTGGCTTCCTTTTTGGTGAAGGACCTCCGGATCGACTGGCAGAGCGGCGAGCGGTATTTCATGCAGCAGCTCGTCGACGGAGATCTGGCGGCTAACAACGGCAACTGGCAATGGTGCGCCTCGACCGGAACGGATGCGATGCAGGGCTACAGAATTTTTAACCCGAGAATTCAAAGCGAGAAGTTCGATGGCGAGGGGGAATACATTCGGCGTTACGTGCTGGAATTGACCGGCGTACCGGTGAAATGGATTCACGAGCCGCACCTCATGCCCCAGGATGAGCAGGATCGGGCAGGATGCCGCATCGGCTCGGAGTATCCTGCGCCCATTGTGGACCATCGCCAAGCGCGCCAGGAATATGTGGACCTGGGGAAGAAGTCGGTCGCACCATGACGACCACTCCGCTCCGTCTCGGCATCAGTCGTTGTCTCCTCGGAGAGGAAGTCCGTTTCGACGGAGGGCATAAGCGGGACGGATTTCTGACCGATGTGTTGGGCCGTTATGTCGAATGGGTGCCGGTCTGTCCGGAGGTCGAGGCTGGACTCGGCACTCCCCGCGAAGCGATGCGGCTCGTCGGAAGCCTGGAACATCTCCGGCTGGTGACGATCAAAAGCGGGCAAGACCACACGCGTG
>JACQHN010000588.1 GCA_016199015.1 Nitrospira defluvii | reverse complement strand
GCTGCCGCAGTCGGTGGCCACGATGATGTTCAGTGGACGGTCGATCTTTGGCGTCTCGGACCGATGAAGCTCTGCCGTCATGTCGCGGGCGGTCCTTGGGGAGACGCAGCTTTCGTTTCGATAAGGGTGATCAGGCGGTGAATGGAATCGCGCCGTTCCAGGAGCCGGGCGATCTGTGTCAATTCGGTTCCGCTCAGGGCGAATTCAATGATGGGGGACAGGAAGTGCAACGCTTGGCTGCCGAGAAAGTTCATGGGTCCCATCGATTCCAGAAACAGCGTGGCCGGCGTCGCCATGCCGCGCGTGACGATGGCCTGGGCCACCCGTTCAAGCAGGGCCAGGTCTTCACTCGTACAGTCTGGTTGTTCTGGGCGAACGGCGAACGCGTGCCTGAGACCGGCTCGAAGATCTTGTGCGCGACGGGATGAAAATGCAGCGGAGAAGGCAGACATAAGTGCTTGTCAGATCAGCTTAAACGGTTCATTTTTGCATTATATGAAGGGGCATCGAGAGAGTCAATCGATCGAGACAGGAGCCGCGGGCGACGTGCAACCAATTAAGGCTGTTTGGTTTCACCCGGTTTGTTGCCCGAGGCCGGTGGGCAATTGAGTCCCGCAAACGGATTGAGTGGATTGACACTCGGCGAGCAATGCTGCGCCTCGGGGGCAGCCGGGGTCGGCGGTTCCGCTGAAGCCGCAGATGATGGGGCTTGCTCGGCTGACATGGGCGGGCGAGGAAGCATCGGCGATGCGGAGGGGGGCATGGCAGTAGGTGGGAGGTCTAGTTGAGCCGGCGGTACGGGATCCGCCGGTGGAGTATGGCCGCCGGGTGGTGACGGCGACGTCGTGGCCACCACCACGCAACCACGCTTTCCCTTCGGTTGGTCCGTCAGGATGGTGGTTCCGCCGGCTCCCTCGCACCGATAGACCTTCGCCTCTGCCGATTTCGGCAAGAGCAGCGCGACAAGGCTGAGGAGTAGGACTTGAACCCACATCATCGTCGGTTCCCCGCAAGCGGCATCACGGTCTCGTGAGGGCGAAGTACAATTGACAGGCTAGGCCGCAGATCTTTCCAGACTATAGGCGTGGGGCGAGGGAGAGTCAATGCGAGGGCGATGACCTGGTCTGAGAATCTACGCAGCGGCTTCGTCAGCCAGGTGAGCGTCCGAACCATTTCTTCAGCAGTGCAAAGATCCCGACCTCCGGTACTGCCGGACGATCCGGATACTCCACCCACAGCTCTTGGGAACCCAGGTAGATGCCGTCGCGGTAGCTTTGCTGGCTGCGCAGTTGCGTATAGCCCCGTTGTTGGAGGAGCAGAATCAGCTGCTGCAGGGCTTCTGCCGGACTGAGCGCCTCCGGGGTGACAATGCGCGTTGCTTCGTAACGCAACGTCGCTTGAAAGCCGGACGCTGACCGGAGGAATTCCACGGGACGATTGAAACCTCGTTCCTGGGCATCGAAGCCGGCGAGTTGATGTTTCTCTCCAGCCGGATCGGGCATGGGACGTTACAAGGCGCGATAGACCGCTAAGAGGTCGCTCAAGGCAATGGTTTTGTTCTTGAGGATGACCCGTTCCGCCCCCAACACGTCGAGTGCCGCGACTTTTTCAGTTCCGCCCATCAAACTCTTGGCGCCCAACGTGAGCACCCGCTCACATTCCTTTTCCACCTTGCCCTTGACGACGGGATTCACCTTGAGGATATCCAACATCTTCGCGCGGGTGGCGGTGAGGTGTTTCTGAAGCTCTGCTTCGGGGTAGTCCTTGCGCGCGGCCTCGTCTTCACAGCGGTCGATGTATTGCGTCAAAAAGACATAGAGTCGCACGAAGGTTTCGGCGATCTCGATGTGTTGCGAAGTCAGTTTATTATCAGTCATAGGAGCCTCCATTCACTGCTGCGTCGGAACCCTCCGTTCGATGCCCGGGACATGTGACAGGGTTCGAGGTGGATTGTGGTATTACAGCCGGACTTTGATATCGGTACCTTCGACGGTCACTTCGTACGAGGTCACCTTCGCTGCGGGGTTATTCACACAGGTACCGGTTTTCACATTGAATTGCCAGTTATGCCAGGGGCAGGTCACCACGTCTCCCTCTACATCACCTTCACCCAACGGACCGCCGCGGTGTAAACAGGTGTTGTCGATGGCATAAAAGGCGCCGTCAAGGTTGAAGACGGCGATGGCCTTTCCGTTCACTTCCGCGACCATGCCGCTTCCCGGTTTCACGTCTCCTGTTCCTGCGATTCTGATCAACTCGCCCATACATCCTCCCTGAGTGCTCGACACGTTCCCTGCCCGGTTTCCGGTCAGTGGCCGGTAGCCGGTCGTTTGATCTTCTGTAGTAGACTCTCGATGCGACTCTTCGCCGCCCCTGCCCCGCCGGCTTGGAGCCCTGCTGCGAGCTTCGCGGCGATCTCACGGAAGGCCTTGGCTTGAGGCGAGTCCGGATTCGCGATCACGATCGGGTTGCCGGTATCTCCGCCGACGCGAATGGCAGGATCGATGGGAACCCGCCCGAGGAAGGGAATACCCAGTTTTTCCGCCGCCCGTTCTCCCCCGCCATGGGAGAAAATTTCGGTGCGTTCCCCGCAATGGCCGCAGACGTAAAAGCTCATGTTTTCCACG
>JACQHN010000587.1 GCA_016199015.1 Nitrospira defluvii | reverse complement strand
GCAGGATGGTCAAAAAGGCCGTCCAGCGAGGCCGCAGCGATGCGAAGCAGCGAGGCGTACCCTTCTTACCCACCCGCCCCGAGCCTGTCGAGACAGGCTCGGTTCCCATGGCCGTACCTTGAGCCTCTGAGGTTCACGACGCGCTGAATATACAGCGCGTCACGCCTGTGAACGCCGCCGAGATAGCGAGGCGCAGTGTCTTGCGAGAACAAAGCTGGCGGCCTTTTTCACCATCCTGCTATGGAAGAATGGCGATGATACGAACCGGAGCCCCGGTGCCACCGGCTATTTTCATCGGCAGGGCCACCAGCGTGCCACCGGACGGAGGGACTTCTTCGAGTCGCGCCACATTTTCGAGGCCATACAGCCCGGCTCCATTCACAATCCGGTGGACTGCAAAATCCTGGGAGGGACCATAGTCGATACTGGGCGTATCAATCCCGACTCCATAAATGTGTCGTTCGGCCACCAGAAACTCCGCGACCTCTGTTGAGAACCCAGGGAAATGGAGCGTCGCAGGAAGATCCGGCGTGGCCGTGCCGAAATAGCGCTCGCGATCCTTCCAATAGGCGCCCCACCCCGTCAGCATCATGACGACCGCACCGGCCGGTATGGTCCCATGCCTGGCCTCCCAGCGATGAATGTCTGCCAAAGATAAACGGTAGTCGCGATCGCCGACCACAGCAACTCGTACATCAATCACCACGGCAGGCCCCATCAGGCGCTCGACGGGGATACCCTCGATCCCCACTTGTCCCTGCGCGAAATGAACGGGCGCATCCATGTGGGTTCCGGCATGTTCGGATAGCGCCACTTGTCCCGTCGCGTACCAGGCTTCGGTCCTCGTCCCGCCCCGCACCGTGGAGTCCCGGTGGAAGGGAGGATTACGCGGCCAGACCTGCGTGGTCTCGTCGAACGTATAGGTGAGGTCAACGAGACGTTGTGCGGCCTTGGTATCACACCACACAGTCGTGGCGATCAGCAGGACGAACAACCCGACGGCCCGAGAAAGCGTCGCGGACCGATTGCCCTGTCGTTCCCTCCTCTCCATGGTTCTCCTTGTCGCGAAGCACAGACCCATACCGACAGCGCCTGCAGCGCGCCGAGGGACTACCGGCTTGGGCGGAAATACGGTACCCTCTCTCCCGTCACAACTGCAACCTCGAAGGAACCAGGCATGCCTCAACGTTCAACGCAGGAATGCGACCTGCGGTTTTCAGGACAACGCTTTTCAGTGGAGTACCACATTCATAGATCGGCTGCAGAGGCACGCGCGCGTGCGGATCTTCTCTGTATCGAACAGACCGTCGAGGCCGCCGATCACGTCATTCCGTCCGGAGCGATTCGGGACCAGCTGCTGGGCCGAGTGATTGAACTGGAATCCTTGAGCCCTGCGCTCCACCGTGCCGTGATAAGTTTTCCCACTGAACTCCTCGATGGATCCGTCAGTACCCTTCTTCACATGACATTCGGCATGGCCAGCTTACGAGGACAGGTCCGCGCCACGGACCTGTCGCTGCCGGATGATGTCGTCTCGCACATGGTCGGCCCTCGCTTCGGATCGCCGGGTCTTCGCGAGCTGCTTCAGGTCCCGAAGCGTCCGCTCGTCTGTGCCGTCCTGAAGCCGTTGGGATTCTCTCCCCAGCAACTGGCCGCCCTGGCCTACGAATTTGCACTCGGGGAAATCGACATGATCAAGGATGATCAAAGCCTCGGAGATCAGCCCTTCTGCCGATTCGAGGAGCGGATTGCACGATGCGTCGACGCCGTCAGTGAAGCCTCACGCCAAACCGGAAAACGCTGTCTGTATGCCCCACACATTTCCAGTCCATGGCCGATTCTCATGGAACGAGCCGGACGGGCCCAGAAAGCCGGCGCTGGCGCCCTGCTGGTCTGTCCAGGCCTCACGGGCTTTGACGCCATGGCTTCCTTGGCACGCCTCCCTTCGGTCTCGCTCCCCCTCGTCTCGCACCCGGATTTTCTCGGGAGCCACTATGTCTCGCCGAACAGTGGCATCGCTCCCTCAGTACTTTTCGGGCTCCTCCCCAGACTTGCCGGCGCCGACATTTCCATCTACCCCACATATGGGCTGACGTACCCGATCTCCCAAGCCGACTGCCGACAGATTGCGGCATCCTGTCGCCGATCACTCGGTTCCTGTCCCCCGATTTTTCCGACGGCCGCAGGGAGAATGACCGCATCCCGTATTGACGAAATGGGAGCGCTGTACGGCCGTGATCTGGTCTATATTCTCGGCAGTGACTTACGCCGAGAGCCACAGGAGATTCAAACTGCCTGCCGGGAGTTTCTCCGCCTGGTCGAGAAAGAGATGCCCAGCCCCTAGCAAGCACATAATTGATGTTATGATTTATAAATACATTACAACAAATTGTTTTAACACGTTTATACAGGCATATTTAACATTCGATAGTGTGCAAGTCTTGGATCAGGTTCGAGGCTCCAAAAGCGGCCTAGCCACATCTGAAATAAGCCCTCTCGCTTCCACCCGCTCACCTCCTCCCATCAAGATTCATGCGCTCTCCGCCGATGCAGACCGTGATTTGCCATACTTAGGAAGGCCAGCAGTTCGAGCACACGAGAGAGAGAGTGACGTCTTTGCCTCGCAAGTCAGATGGACAACCGAAGATCAGCGCACCGGAGACCATCACCGTCCGTCCGGAGGATCTCCTGGTGGGCATGTATGTCGACCTGAATTGTTCATGGCTCAAACACCCGTTTCCGCGGCGATCATTCAGGATTGCCTCGCAGGGCCAGATCCGAACTATCTGCGGACTTGGCCTGGCCACGGTACTGGTCTATCCAAGGGAATCAGACCCAGACACGACCATAGATACTCCCTCATCCCCTTCGATATTGGAAACGACCCCGGAATCGGGACCGGACACCACCTTGGTCGACCAGGCGGCGGCGAACGACGCGCCCCTCCCGACCCCCAGCAACTACCATCAGGCGGGAGAACTGGCATCCGAGGCCTACCGGCAGGTGATCCAACGCAGTTCGCAGATGATGAGAGGCCTCGTCACCGGATCCCCAGAAGGATTGCGTAACGCGAAAGTCATGATCAATGGGCGCAGCACGCTGCTGACCAATACCGAGGCTGCCGGCATGGTAGCCAGCGCATTCGATCCCGAAGACCTCGACAACTTAAATCACTAGCGGGTATATCCCCCGCCGCTTGCGGCGTAAACTTCTTGCGTGAGCGAGTACATCCACAAGAGTCATAATGGGGTACGGTCTTGCTGTACCATCTGGTCTTTCCTGCCAAATACCGACGTGCGGTATTTGATTCAGCCGTTGATAGGGGGTTGAGGGATGTCTGCTTAGAGATCGAGAAACGCTATCAGATCAAATTTCTGGAGATTGGCACAGATAAAGATCATGTACATGTTCTGGTCCAATCAGTTCCCCGATATAGTGTGATGAAAGTGGTAACCATCATAAAAAGTCTGACAGCCAAAGAGATATTCCGTCGAGCTCCTCAGGTGAAACAACAATTATGGGGTGGAGAATTGTGGACAGATGGATATTATGCAAGCACAGTGGGCAAGCATGGAAATGAAAACATGATAGGGAACTATGTCAAGCAACAAGGGGACACGTATCAAAAGTTATACGAGAATCAACCGTTGGCTCTCTTCTAAATACCCCGCTGCTTGCGGCGGGGATCTTTATCCTCCATGCTTTCAACGTCGCGACCCTCTCCATGATGGTCGCGCAACATTTCGATATCGAACAGGATTCGATCCAGCTGATCGGCATGGCGGGACTCTTGCTTGATATCGGCGAGCAGCGTATCCCGAACCGTATCCTCCGAAATCGATCCAACCTCTCCCATCGAGAAACCAGGGAATACCATCTGCATCCCTTTCACGCCATTGACATGCTCAGGCGATATCCGGGCTTCCCTGAGGAAATCTTGGATATCATCCGCAGTCACCATGAGCGGCTGGATGGGTCCGGCTATCCGGAGAAACTCAAGGGCAAGCAGATTCCGCTCCCGGTCAGAATCATCAGCGCCGTCGACCAGTACGACTCGCTCATCAACCACCCCGACCCGGAGCAGGCTGTCTGTCCAGCGGAAGCCTTGTCCAGGATGTATAAGCATCAACAGCACCTGTTTGCGCCCGATGTCGTCGTGGCGATGATTCAGACCTTCGGCGTCTATCCCCCAGGGACCGTGGTCACGCTTTCCGATGGCTCTCTCGGACTCGTGCTCAATATCAATTTTGAAATCCGCCTCAGGCCCCTCGTCCTGATCTACGATCCAGCCGCCTCGAAAGACTCTCCCCCCACCATTGACCTCTCCCTGCAATCCGAGCTCACCATCGTCCGCGCCATGTCCCGCGCCGAATTGCCCCGCGCGGTGGCCGAATACTTTCATCTCAAACGGTGGACAGGTTACTTCATCCAATCTTCCATGCGTACCGCTCGAGAAGAAACGGCCACGTGAGCTCGATCGGACCGCTGGCAGCCATGCCGTGCGTTATGGTATTTCCCTCACATGGTCTTGCCGCGCGTGCTGCTGCTCATTCCTCCGTTGACACAACTGAATACGCCCTATCCGTCTACCGCCCATCTGACAGGATTCTTACGCTCCCGCGGCTATGAGGCCGCTCAGGCAGACCTCGGCCTTGCAATGATCCTGCGCCTCTTCTCCCGATCCGGGCTGGAGCAGGCGTTTCAACGCATCAAGAACGCCGACAGGTCATGGCGTGGCGAGGTCCAACAGTTCCTGGCGCTTGAAGATGCCTATCTCGTCACGATCGAGCCGGTGATCGCGTTTCTGCAGGGACAGGATCCCATGCTCGCGCCGCACCTCGCCCGTCCAGGATTCCTTCCGGAAGGTCCCAGATTTGCCGGCCAGCACCACCAGGGCAACAGCCGGTCCACATCGCCG
>JACQHN010000586.1 GCA_016199015.1 Nitrospira defluvii | reverse complement strand
ATTTGAACCCACGACAACTTGCTTGGGAAGCAAGGACTCTACCACTGAGCTACGCCCGCCCCTCAATGTAGAGGAGCTGAATCCTACGCTGGCGTCGGTGCTAAGTCAAGGTAACCGGCGCGAACCTGCTAGGTTTTATACTCCGCCACGGCGAACTTACGGCGGCCGACACGCAGACGGAGTGCCCTGCCGTCTGTCAATGTGATGCTGGCATTCGCATCGGTCAATTTCTGCTCGTCGATTTCCACCCCACCCTGTACGATCAACCGCCGGGCTTCGCTCTTGCTCGGCACCAAGCCGGTCTTCGCAATCAAATCGACCAGGCCGATCGATGGGGCGGCGGCATCCTTCACGTCGGACGGCGTAAGGGTCACATGGGCATCGGGCTGTTCAGGAAATTCCCGCGCCTGAAACTTCTGCTGAAACAGCCCCCTGGCCTCGCGCCCGGCATCGACCCCGTGGTAACGCGCCACAATCTGCTCAGCCAGCGACTGCTTGGCATCCATCGGATGGTCAGCTTTCACATGCGCCAGGTCCTCGGTTGTCAATAATTCATAGTATCGATGCATGAGCGCGTCGCTGATGGACATGAGTTTGCCGAACATGTCGGCCGGCTTGTCTTCCAGCGCAATGTAGTTGCCGAGGCTCTTGCTCATCTTGCGGACGCCGTCGGTGCCTTCCAGCAGCGGCATCGTGATGACTACCTGCGCCTCCTGTCCATAGTCTCGCTGTAGATCGCGTCCCATCAGGAGATTGAACTTCTGGTCCGTACCGCCCAGCTCCACATCGGCCTTCAACGCCACGGAGTCATAGCCCTGAATCAAGGGATACATGAACTCGTGAATGCTGATCGGCTTCTCATCCGTATAACGCTTGTGAAAGTCTTCGCGTTCCAGCATGCGGGCCACCGTATAGTGGGCGCTCAGTTCGATTAACCCGTCGGCCGTCATCGCGCTCATCCAACGGCTGTTGAATTCCACCTGGGTCTTTTTAGGATCCAATATTTTAAAGATCTGACGCTCGTAGGTCTTCGCGTTCTCCAGCACCTTTTCCTTCGAGAGCGCCACACGTGTTTCCGACTGGCCGGTCGGGTCGCCGATCATGCCGGTAAAGTCGCCGATGAGAAAGATCACCTGATGCCCGAGGTCCTGAAAGTGCTTGAGCTTATGAATCAGAACCGTATGGCCAAGGTGAAGGTCCGGCGCCGTGGGATCAAACCCTGCCTTGACGCGGAGCGGCCGTTGCTCCTTGATCGAACGAGCCAGCTTCGACTCCAGCTCGGCAGGCTGGATGACTTCAACAATCCCTCGAAGTATCAGGTCGAGTTGCTGCGCTACGGGTGTCACAGAGTTCCTTTATGGCGAGATGGGGATCGGGCGTTGGTCACCAGGACGTGGGGCCGGAGACGGTCAAACTTCTTGTGGCCGATGCCTTTCACCTGACGCAGGTCTTCGACTTTCGTGAAGGGGCCGTGCGAGGTCCGGTGTTCAATCACCCGTTGCGCCAGCTTAGGGCCGATGCCCGGCAACGCTTCCAGATCTGAAGCCGTGGCATGGTTCAAATCAACCCGCCGTGACGGGTCAGGACTCGCGGCGCGGGTGCTGCCGGACGATGCAGGAGGTGCCGACTCGTCTACCGGCGGAGCTGCGTGAGGGCCTGAGATCTCAGGCGCTACGCTCAATGCGTCAGCCGGGAGATTCAGCTTTGACGGAACATTCGTCTGTGGTCGCGAGACGGTGGCAATCGGAGCGGCAGCCGCCGCCTGAATTTGATGCGGCGTCACCTGCCGTACAGGGGTTACGGAGCCGATCCACACCAAGGCTCCCAGCGTCACCGCCAGCATCGCGAGCTTGATGAGCAGCGATCGCACCATACTACGATGTCTTTCGTGCGAGGTGGATGGCCTGTCCGTGGACATCTTCCAGGGCTTCCATGAAGCCTTCGGCGAACGTCGGGTGCGCGTGAATCATGTCGGCCACGCGTGAGACGGTGGCGCCAAGATGCATGGCCAAGGCGGCTTCGTGAATAAGATCGGTTGCGTGGGCCCCGAGAATATGGACCCCGAGAATTCGATCACTTTCCCCGTCGGTCACGACCTTCACCAATCCTTGAATATCTCCCGTGGCCTGAGCTTTCCCCAACCCGCCATAGCGGAAACGTCCGATCTTGAGCGCCTGCTGCGGGTCCTTCCCCGCCGCGACGCAACGATCACGCGCCTGTTGCTCCGTCAGGCCGACCCGTCCGATCTCAGGTAACGTAAAGATGCCGGTGGGGATGACATCGTAATTGATCGTGCGAGAATGCCCGAGAAAATTTTCGGCCGCGATTTTCCCTTGTGCCGACGCGACATGCGCCAACATGGCCTTGCCGACCACATCGCCGATCGCGTAGACACCGGGCACGTTCGTTTCCATCCGATCATCCACCAGAATTTCGCCGCGGGAGCCGACTTCCACACCGGCCTTCTCTAGCCCGATGCCGCGTGAATTGAACCCTCGTCCCACGGACACCAGCACCTGCTCCACGTTGAGCGACAGGCCGTCGCGTAGATGAGCCGTGACCACGTCAGGCTGCCGGACGATGCTGTCCACCGTCACGCCGGTCCGGATATCCACGCCTCGCTTCTTCAGTTCGCGCTCCATCATCTGGCTAATCTCTTCATCCTCCAATGGGAGCAGACGCGGCAGCAGTTCGACCATCGTGACCTGCGTACCCAAGCCACTATAGAGGGAGGCGAACTCACAACCTTCCACTCCTCCGCCGACAATCAGGAGGCTTGCCGGGATACGTTCGAGGTCCAGCGCCTGTTTGCTGGTGATGATCTGCGTTCCATCGATAGGAAAGAGAGGCAGGTTTGGCCATGAAGAGCCGGTGGCGATGATCACACCATCGGCCACAACCTGCGTTTCTGTGCCGTCCTTCTTGGTGATGCGGATGGTGTGGGCATCGAGCAACTCGCCCGTGCCTTCCACATGCACAATGTTCCAGGTTTTGAACAGGGTGGCGATGCCCTTGACCAGCGTGGACACCACTTTGTTTTTCCGAGCGACCATGACGGCAGCATCATAGGAGATGGGGCCACCGAGCTGGAGACCAAGGTCCTTGGCCTTCTTGGTTTTGTCGCCAAGTTCCACCACCGACAGCAACGCCTTACTCGGGATGCAGCCCCAATTCAGGCAGACGCCGCCGAGCGCCTGATTTTCAACGACCGTGACGCGCGCTCCCAGTTGAGCGGCTCGAATCGCCGCGACGTACCCGCCTGGACCGGCGCCAAGAATTGCGAGGTGTTTCATAAATAATCTGGTGACGTGGTGATTTGGTGACCTTGGGATTGATCGGAGAGCGAAAACTTCTTACTTCATAAAATCACCAGATCACCAAGTGTCTAGTGTCTAGTGTTTCTGCTTGCTCAGAAAGGTTTCGTACTGAGCGGCCGTCAT
>JACQHN010000063.1 GCA_016199015.1 Nitrospira defluvii | reverse complement strand
GGACGACGATGAAATCACCCATCAGCGACATTGCGTTTACTGCGTCTGTGAAGGCGGTTCAAAAACAAATGGGGTCACGCAAGCAGTACGAACGGATGGAGAGCAGCGGTGGGTGGGAGAATGCAATCCCCAAGGATCTTGTCGACTTCATCGGCGAGCGCGATTCGTTTTATTTGGCAACCGCCAGCGCGAAAGGTCAGCCGTATGTCCAGCACCGCGGGGGGCCGAAGGGGTTTCTCAAGGTGCTGGATGAGCGCACTCTGGCCTTTGCCGATTTCGTGGGGAATCGGCAGTACATCTCAGTCGGGAACCTGGCCGAAAACAATCAAGCCTTTCTGTTTCTCATGGACTACGCCAGCCAAACCAGGGTCAAAATCTGGGGAACGGCCGAGGTCGTCGATAATGATCCGCGCCTCCTGAAGCAGCTCACTGATCCGGGCTACAAGGGAAAACCGGAACGGGCAATCCGCTTTCATGTTGAGGCATTCGATATCAATTGCCGACAGCATATTCAACCGAGGTTTACGAAAGAGGAGATCGATGCTCTTGTGCAGCCTCTACGTGATCGCCTTGCCGAATTGGAAGCCGAGAACAAAGTGTTGAAACGCCAAGGTGCAGCTCGTACCAAGTAGGCCATTAATGGTGTGGTCCGTCATTGTCTCGCAAGTAAACCAGCCTGAGCGAGCCTCGTTTTCCGGCCGTACGGTGGGGAGCCCTAGCCGATCGTCGCATCTGTACGGAACCATCGGGGTCATGCCGCGCGCGGCGTAGGGGAGCTGGTGATTAGTCGGCAAGATCCCAATCCGGATTCCATACGACCTCCCAGAGATGCCCATCCGGATCTTGGAAGGAGCCCGTGTAGCCACCCCAGAATGCGTCGTGCGGAGGATCGGTGATCGTGGCACCTGCCTTTCGCGCCTGCTCCATGACAGTATCCACGTCGGACTTGCTCGCGACATTGTGTCCGAGTGTGAACTCGGTGGCGCTTCGCGGACCCAAAGGCACCTTGGCTTCGTGTGCGAGAGATGTGCGGGGCCAGATGGCAAGTTTCAAACCATGTTGAAGGTCGAAGAAAGCAACCGCACCATGTTCGAACTCCGTACCGACGATGCCCTCCGTCGGCAGACCGAACCCATCCCGATAAAACTTCAGCGCTCGCTCCAAATCGTCGACCGCGAGAGTAATGACGGTGATGCGTGGCTTCATGGTTTCGCCATTGTTATAGATGGAGTACCGCGCACTGCGTTGCTATTAAGGAAGTTGTAGGCCGATCGCGAATGTTGCCGTATAACCATTGGCCGCTGCCGTCGGAGCCAGCATGAGTTGATCACCGCCACGCCGGAAGATGCGATCATCCTGGTTTCGCGCGTTGCGCCGGCCTTTCGCGGCATAGGGTTGATCAGCGTGGACGCGATCCGTCAATTCATCGTCGAAGTACATTTGCGACGTGAACTCCAAGCTCCGTCCGGCCACTGATGCAGTTCGAACCTTCACGTGAATGTGCACCGTCCGGCCTTCATACCAGCCAGGGTATATGGTGACGAACCGGGCATCGCCGCGCGTATCGGTGAGCTGATATCCACGCAAAAACTTCCGGCCGATGGTGTTGAAGCCCGGATCCTGCACGTCAGAGTAGACGCCCAGCGCATCGCAGTGCCAGATGTCCATCTGAGCGCCAGCTAGTGGCTGGCAGTCTCCGGAGCCGAGCCGGAATATCTGTAACGTCAGAGCGAGTGGCGTGCCGGGCTTGATTTGTCCGTCGGTCGGATCGGAACGAATGTCGGAACGATTCAAGCGCTCATCGACGAAATAGGGACCTTCGGTTTGCTCCGGTCGGACCACACAGGGGGGAACGCGCGTGCTCGCAATAGACTGACGAGAGAATAGACTGCCTCCTGAGAGCCAGAGTGCAGCGCCTGCGCCTAGCAATGAAACCACTTGGTGACGGGAAAGGAGATGTCCCACGGGTGAGTCTTCAGGAGTTATTGGCGTTTTTCTCATTTTGAGCATCCCCGTGACAAACGCGCCGGTGTCGAGCCGTGCTGCGAAATAGATCGCCGATCAATGCGAGTCTTACTCACCCCGCGCCCTCTTGGCAGATTTTCGGTTCCTTCTGTACAATCAAGGCCACCAGCATGTCGATCCACTTTGTCCCATCCTGGCGTTCCAATTTTGAATGAACATCAGTCCCAGGCCGCGGCGCCCACCGGAAACCTCCGGAGCGGGCTTCCATACCATCGCACAGCCCTCAGTGGTAATCTGCACCGTGCCGACGTGCCAACCGGGACCGAACTCATCCGATTGAAACCGGACCGTCGCGCCATTGGGTAAGTCATGAGCCGCGGCAGGAACCGGAATCGTCAAGGCGGGGAGCAAAAGCAGGAATAGGAAAAAATGGACAACAGGCATGCAGCCTCCTCGCCTGGCTGGTTTTAGCCGCCAGCGCGGGATAGGGAGAAGGAGAAGTCAACGCCGGGAGAGGAGCCGTACGAGAGTTTCTCGATGCAACGCAATCAGAAACGACTTCCGACCCATTTTCTTTGCCCTAGGCAGGTCCGAAATAGAAATAATTGTCAGATGGGTCAACTGCAAATTTAATTCTTTCGAGGAGACCAGCGTAGCCAATGAATGTGCCGTGATGCCAATCCGGCAAGACGGCTACGGTTGCTTCTACAGATAGTGACTCTCCTTGATCAGCTAGAATTTCAACAGGAATTCTCTTGAGACGGAATTTCCTCGTCCCTAACCGCGTGCTTATTGTTACGAGCTCGCCTTCGTCATCGAATAGGTTCAGTTCACTCGCTACTTCGGCATCCAGGATAGACCAGGCTGCGCCAGTATCTAGTTGAGCCAAGATAGGTAGTCCAAGGGAGGCAGGTTCGATTTTTAGCCAGATTTTTGCTGTGGCCCCCTGCGAACTTTCGGCCTGATCAAGAAACTTGGACCGCCCGGTCGTAAAGTTAAGACCGTTGGATTGCTTGAGGAGCATTTAGGGTTTTGGTCAGACTATACGGTGGATCAGCGGAGATCGTTTAGGATGCATACTGCCTAGTTGGTTACGGAGGTCCCGAAGAGTTGGCGCGGTGACCAAAAGCTGATTATCCTCAATGGCCACCCACTGGCCACTGTATTTATACCCCTCGGTCCGTAACCAGTTAAATTCCTGGCTGCGGTCTGTATCGCGTTTCGCAGTTAAGTGAACGATTGGTAGAGCCAGAGCCTGGCCTAAGCTGCTCAGTCGCGGATCACCACTCAGGGAGGTAGGAATTGCTGCTAGAATACTTCGAGCAGATGAAATCTGCTCAGCCTCAAGAGCCTGTATAATGGCCTGGGCGTATGACACTACCTGGCGACTAGTATGAGCTGGTTTGATAGGCAAATCCGTAACTAGGTCAAATGAGCTAGCAGATGGACTGAACGAGCCTCTCATCTGAAGATTCACAGTACCTGCATAGGCGCCAATCTTGCTCATTATCCAACTCTTCAGAGGAATATCTTGCCTAGCAGAAGGCCTTATAGAAGATTCAATGTCCCAGTGATAGGTCTTGGCAGTCATTATTTGGCTCTCCCCTGCCGCCAGAGAGCTCACTTGAGATGCTACATCGCGAACGACTGGCGAAGGTAAGGATCGTTTATTAAACGATTGGGCAACAAAAAGACTCATGGTCACGCTTTCAGTTGTAAGCCTATAACCCCCAGCGCCCGCCCGACAAAATCACTGGCTACCTTCGGTAGAGACTCTACAGGAGTCCGATCACCGGCCCAAACTCCATGAATTCTTAAAAAAATTGCATCCTGCACTGCGGCGGAAATGTCAGCGGTTAGGGATGACAATAATCGATCATTTTCTTGTCCATAATAGAATACAGCTCCAGCGCCAGTGGATGGTCCTAACCCTTCTGGACTTTTTATGGTTAGTCGATTCATAAAGTCCCTGGTAGCTTGTCCCTCAACTCTTCCGTGCAATGCGACTGAAATGGCAAAAGCTTTAAAAGAAAGGTTGGGTAAAGCATCTTTCACAGCTGCCAGAGCATCTAAAATCCCGACGGCATACGTTTCCACATGGGATCGAGGAAACTCCACGCAATGTATTTCAATCTTGTCGTGCCGAATCTTAACCGTCATGACATAGTTGAATAGGTAACAATGCAGATGGCGCTCGCCGATGATCGAGCTATTTTCGGCGCGCAGGTCTGCTAATTTTAGCCCGTGCTTCTCAAGACGTTTGTACAGCTTATCAAGCAGTCGCGATGGACTCTCGAAAAGATCGAATTCCGGCTGGGTATATGCTACCTCGAACCCTAACTCTGCTTTGAGCACATCAAGATTCGTTGGCATAGTCTATCACCGCCTCAATAAGTATCGCCCAAAACTAATCATTGAAAGCCTAGCAAATGAATGGCCGAAGTTGGAATCGAAGCTTGCCCCCAATGTAGGAATAGAATCTCAAGCTCATGCAGTTCGTCAAAACGGATCTTTGTTAGAAGTAGCGCCTGGCTATTCTCTCTTCGAACCAAGGAGAAAAGGCTAGACCCTATAGGGTCTTTTGCTGACAGATACTAACACTCTCCCCCAGAGAATTCTACAATTGAACAAGTTGCGTGTACGAGTAAATCTCAAGTTTAGTGCAATCAAAACGTATTACGGAGAAGCGTAGAGAGAGGGAATGCCGAGCTGGGGCGAAGGTCTAGCTGCGCCCGGCTCTGGTGCGTCGGGCGGAACGTCGCGTCCTGTTTCCCGCGCGAGCCGTAAGCCACTTCTTGAACGAGGCCTGACTTTCACCGGAGGGTTTGCCGGCCAGCAAGCCTTCGACGCTGATGTCCTCATCGAGCCGTCTCCAGGGAATGCCCTGTCCTCGGCCGATCAATCGCCAACTCTTCCGCTCTGTTGTTGTGGCATGGAGCAATCTTGGAAACGAGGCGAGCGGCACTGATAGGCTCCGCCCATCGCTGAGGTCTACCGTCAGCGTATCCTCGGTCACGGTGACTGCTTCCGCCGTAGGAACTGCAATCTCACCGGTCGACGTATTCATCCATTGCCTCATCCTTACCGATAGACCTCGCGCCTGTGGCCGATCTTGACGACATGGACGATGCGGTCTTTGTCATTCACCGCATAGACGATACGATAGTCGCCTTGACGGACACGATATTGGTCGTGCGACGAAAGTTTTTCGCTTCCAGGTAGGCGGGGGCTGAGGGCAAGGGCCTGAATGCGATCAGCGATCTGGACAAGGTCGGGCTGAGGAATGGCGCGCAATTCCCGTTCTGCTGACCTTTTCAGCAGAACGTTATAAGCGACCGCCACGTTTCAAGTCCTCAAGCACCTTCTCCAGGGGGCGGGATGATTCCTTGCGTCGTTGCTCAAAGGCAGCGAGGTCGATCCTATCTTCGCGTAGTGACTCCTGTACAGCGGCATTGATGAGATCCGACAGTGATCGATCGGTGGACGCGGCCTTTCGTTTCAACGCCCGATAGACAGTTGCCCTAAGAGAGACGGTCGTTCTTGTTGCACCAGCCATGAGGGGCTCCTTTCCGAAAGCAGTATAGCATCGAACCGACCACTGTGGTGACGATCGTGCGCTTTCGACCCACCCATTTCATGAGTTATCAGGCAGCCAACGAGGATGTCCCCACGACTTGCGCGAAGTGCCGGGCACCGTACTTGTCGAACGGATGCGGTCCACGGATGTGGACGGCGAGGACTGTTCGAAGGTCCGTTGAGAATGCTTCCAACGGACCAAGTTCCGCAGCCGAACAAACGTGAGGTGTAGTACGGTCGGCCCGGAGCGCTGAAGCGGCGGAGCAGCATCGCTGGTTGCCCTGTAAGATCATCTTCCTTTCCCCGACTACCTCCCAGCACCACGGAGGTCTCCCATGTCCACCCATTACGACATCATCATCATCGGCACCGGCCCTGGCGGGGGCACGTTGGCCTATAAGTTGGCGCCTTCGGGGAAGAAGATTCTCCTGCTGGAACGGGGCGGCTATCTGCCGCGCGAAAAGGACAACTGGAGCTCCAAGACCGTCTTCATCGACAACAAGTACAAGGCCAAAGAAACCTGGCAGGACAAAGACGGCAATCAGTTCCACCCTGGCATCCACTACAACGTCGGCGGCAATTCAAAGGTCTACGGCGCGGCGCTGCTGCGTATGCGCACACAGGATTTCGGCGAGGTCAAACATCAGGGCGGCATCTCTCCGGAATGGCCGATCTGCTACGACGATTTGGAACCCTATTACACGCAGGCCGAGCATCTGTACCACGTGCATGGCAATCGCGGAGAAGATCCGACAGAGCCGAAAGCCAGTGCGCCCTATAAATATCCCGCCCTCACACACGAGCCGCGTATCCAAGAACTCCACGCAGACTGGAAACGGATGGGCTATCGGCCGTTCCACCTGCCGGTGGGCGTGATGCTCGATGAGGACCACAAGGAGAAGAGTCCCTGCATTCGTTGTGGAAGCTGTGACGGCTTCCCTTGTCTCGTGAACGCTAAGGCCGACTCCCAAGTGGTCTGCGTCGATCCGGCGTTGCAGTATCCGAACGTGACGATGCTGACCTATGCCAAGGTCAGCAAACTGGAGACGAGTGCATCGGGTCGAGAAGTTACCGGAGTCCTGGTAGAGCGTCACGGGGAGTTGGAAATCTATCAGGCCAACATCGTCGTCGTCTCCTGCGGCGCGATCAACTCAGCGGCGTTGCTGCTGCGCTCGGCGAACGACAAGCACCCGAACGGCCTCGCGAACTCTTCCGATCTCGTGGGCCGACACTATATGTGCCACAACAATTCGGCCATGCTCGCGATATCGAAGCGACCGAACCCGACAGTCTTTCAAAAGACCATCGGGTTGAACGATTTCTATTTTCCCTCGACCGACTGGGACTATCCCCTGGGCCACATTTCGATGATCGGGAAGCAGGACCTGGATTCGTTGCGGGCTGGTGCGCCGGCCTTTGCGCCCGGGTTCGCGCTCGATCAGATGGCCAAACATTCGCTCGATTTCTGGATGACCTCGGAAGATCTGCCTGATCCCAACAACCGCGTGCTTGTCGGTAAAGACGGCGGCATCACGCTGGCCTATACGGAGAACAATCTCGACGCCCACCGCCGCTTGACAGCCAAGCTCAAGAGCATGCTCAACCACATCGGGTGCGAAGAACATCTGTTGCCGACGCACCTCTATCTCGGCAAGAAGATCCCGATCGCGGGGACGGCGCACCAATGCGGTACGGTCCGCTTCGGTCGCGATCCCAAGACCTCCGTCTTGGACGTGAACTGCAGTGCCCACGATCTGGACAATCTCTATGTTGTCGATGCGAGCTTTTTCGTATCAAGTTCGGCGGTGAATCCCTCGCTGACGATTATGGCCAACGCGCTCCGAGTCGGCCAACACCTGCTCAAGCGGCTCGGGTGAGTAGAAAGTACAAAGTAGAAAGTAAAAAGGTAAGAGGGAAAGGTATGGGAGCAAACCAATTACATGTTCGGAGCCGGAGCCCCTACTACTTTTACCTTTTCACTTTTTTCTTTTTACTTCTAGCGGCGACGGCACTCGCCGCTGAGCCGCGCGTCGCCGTCCAATCCGTCGCTGCGGTCGGTGTTACCGTCGCGGACATGGATCGTTCGATTGCCTTCTATCGTGACGTGCTGACGTTCAAGCCGGTCAGTGATGTCGATGTGGATGGACCGGAGTATGATCGGCTCTGGGGCGTCTTCGGCGTGCGGGCGCGGGTCGTTCGAATGCAACTCGGCGAGCAGCAGCTGGAGCTGACGGAATTTCTGTCGCCACCCGATGTCCGGCCGATTCCCGTGCCTTCCTACAGCAACGATCTCTGGTTCCAACACGTCGCGATCGTGGTGCGCGATATGGAAGCGGCCTGGGCGCAGTTGCGCAAGCATCATGTCCGGCAGCTCTCGCCGAGACCACAAACGATTCCTGTTTCGAATGCGGCAGCCGCCGGCATCAAGGCCATCAAGTTCCGCGATCCGGACGGGCATAATCTCGAACTGCTCTGGTTTCCGGAAGGCAAAGGCAACCAGCGCTGGCATGAACCAGGATTTGCTCTGTTCTTGGGTATCGACCATACCGCGATGACGGTGCGCAGCACGGAGAACAGCAT
>JACQHN010000563.1 GCA_016199015.1 Nitrospira defluvii | reverse complement strand
TGTTCATCTGCGGCGGCGCGTTTGTCGGGCTTGAACATATTATCGAGCAACGCATGAACAAAAGATCGATGGGTTTTGGCGCTGATGTTCGTGGCCGTAACGATATTCGACTGGGGGAATTGCTGCCGCATGTCCAACCAGAAGACCTTTTGAAGTACGGCCTGATTCCTGAATTTATTGGTCGGCTGCCCGTGGTCGCAACGCTTGATGAACTCGATGAGGAAGCGCTGATTCGTATTCTCACCGAGCCGAGAAACGCCCTCACCAAGCAGTATGAAAAGCTGCTTTCATTTGAAAAAGTAAAATTGCGATTCACCGACGCTGCCTTGGGAGCCATCGCACGTAAAGCCTTTACGCAAAAAACCGGCGCTCGCGGGTTACGATCGATACTCGAGGAGGCCATGCTCGATGTGATGTATGACGCCCCGTCGCAAAAGCAGATCAAGGAAGTCGTGATCACTGAAGATGCGATCAGCGGCAAGCACGCTCCGATTCGTATTTTCGAGCAGGACAAGGACGTGAAAAGCGCCTAGCTGTCCCGTTCTGTTTAAACCCAACCAGTTGCTGATCGAGAGGGGGCTTCGGCCCCCTCGTTTTTCACGTCCCGGACGAGCTTTCCATCGGCTCCCCAAACCTAGACCAACCCCAAACTCAGGTTTTTTGTCGACAAGACAATTCTGTGAGGTATACTTGCGGAAAGATACTAGCGCCCCAATGGTGTTACGATCTAAGGACGGCACGTGTGAAATTTCCCGTTGTATCCAGCAGCAGACACAAGGGCAAGACGCTTGAAGTTGATCCTGCCAAGGAAATGATCACTCTGGTCGGCATCAATGGCGAACCCATGGGAAGCTTGGCTTGGGATTTTCTCGTCGATCAAATTCTCACTTATCGGAAACCCCAACAGCCGCGTGAAGCTCGCTCCGAACCCCGCATCTCGCTCTCCATACGAGTCAAATACACAACCCCGGAAGGCACTCAGTTCGAGAGTCGAGCGGGTGGAATCGGCGGAGGGGGGCTCTTCATCGAGAGCTTTGCGCCATTGGCTGTCGGAACCAAGCTCACCATGGAGTTTACTCTGCCCGAGAGTCCAGGCGAGTGGCTGTCGGCAAAGGGAGGCATTGCCTGGGTCTGCCCCAAAGCCGATCAATACACATTTAGTCCGGGAATGGGCGTGCGCTTCACCGATATCACCCCAGAAACGCGAAATCGAGTACTGAACTTGGTCCATTCGGTCAAAGGTATTCCGCAGAACGACCCGTTATAACTGATCACAAGACAAGCCTGCGACTTGATCGTATTGAATGAGCACCTGGAAGGTTTGAGCCCGAGATGAAATTTCCCGTCACCGCCACTCGCGAGCACCAGGGGAAAATACTCGGCATCGACTGCGATCAAGAAACTTTGTCCCTCTTTGACGATAAAGGCCAGCGCCTTGGCATACTTAGCTGGGGCACGTTAATCGAACATATCCTCTCAGTCGATGAAGACGCCCGCTTTGCGCATAGCCGTATGCATCCTCGAGCTCCGCTCGCCATCAAGGTCCATTGCATCACACCCGAGGGCAAACACTTTGACAGCCTGACAGGTGGAATCGGCGGAGGGGGGCTCTTTATCGAAAGCAGTACGCCACTCCCACCAGGAACCGAGTTGAAAGTGGAATTTGCGTTGCCTGATCGACCAGGGGAGAAATTCGGAACCCGCGCAAAGGTCGCCTGGACACGCTCAAAACCCGAACGATACCTGTTGTTTCCTGGAATGGGAATTCAGTTTATCGACATTGATCAGAATGCGCAGAAGCGGCTCATCGACTTGGTCGACTCCCTGAACCGGACTCGCGCGATTGCTTGATCTGTTGCATCGCCCACCGCGCCCATCCACGAACTACCAAGTCTGAATCCGATGTAGCCACCTTCGCCAGATCAGGCATAACACGGTCATCGCCGATTTTCCCAAGTCGAAATGCCGCCTCCGTCCTCACACCTGCGACAGCATCCGTCCGCAGAAGCGACAGAAGATGAGGAACGGCCCGCACATCTCCCGTCTCCCCCAGCACAGCAGCGACTCCCTGACGAATCCTCTGATCCGTGTCTCGCAGCGCCCCTGCAAGATCGCCCGAAAAAGAGATTGTATCCAGTCCGAGCAAGGCGCGGCTTGCGGCCATGCGTTCGGGACCGTCTGTGTGGCGAAGCCTCGCAAGAATCAGCGCCTCCGAAACTGGGGATGGTTCGATCTCACCGAGAGCCAGAGCGGCAGCCACCCGCACCGCCTCAGCAGGATCGGATAAAGACTGTACGAGCGCCGTCCCACTCTCCGCGTCACCCAATCGACCCAACGAGAGAGCGGCAGCCGACCGCACGCAAGCCTCTCGATCATTCAGCGCCGAAATTAGTCCCGACCTCGCAGATCGATGGCCGATTTTCCCCAAGGCTTCTGCCGCGGTGCGCCGCATATCCGGATCAGGATCCGCAAGCAATTCACCCAGCCGCGCCGACATCACATCCGGACCTGCCGGCGGTGCGTCGACATAGCACCCCGCCATCACGGACCAGAACAGGAGCCAGAAAATGAGGTGGATTGCAAAAGCCGAGGGCACGACTGGAGATAGCCTCGTATGGTTCACGGGATCCGAACGTGCATGTTAGAGCGGTTTGACGGGAGAATCATCGTCCAGCACGGGTGCCTGCTTAGCGGCTTCGATCGACTGCTCTAACTCTTTCTGCGCCGAATCCATCTCCGCCCGAATTGTTCGCAATTCAGGATCGACGGAGCTCCGCACATCGGCCACCGCTTGGCGGAAGGTGCGCACCGCATCCCCAAGGCCCTCCCCCAAACCCTGCATGTCGTGGGAAGAAAATCCTGCTGCCGGCTGAGGCTGTGCGGCCTTCGCCCGCATGGCTGCCTGGGCAGCCTGCACGCGAGCCACAGCATCTTTATTCACGATAGCCGAGGGTCGTTTTGCTACCGGCTTGCTCTGGGCACCGGCCGGCAGCGGAGGATACTGCGCGCGCATCACAGGCGCCGGAGTCGCCATACGATCTTCCATTGTCGGAGGCTGATGGCTCTGTGCGACTGCCGATCCCGCTGCGGCCTGACCCGGCGTAACGGTAGCGACCCGAGGTTTGGCCTGTTGGGCGGCTTGCGGACCTTGCGGACCTGCAGCTGCCATGAGGGCCGCTGTTGTACCTGGGGTTAACTCAGGACCGGGTGTGTACGGAGCGGTGGCTTTGGGAGCCGGTGAAACCGATGGAACTGTTGACGGCTGGACTGCCTGAGCAATCTCCGCTACCGGCTGAGCCTGAGCCTGAGTGTGAGTGTGAGTAGGAGGAGCGGCAGTTTCACTCTGTTCGACAGTGGCCTCCGGAGGCGGGATGTCATTCACCTCTTTCTTAAACCCTTTGAGGGCCTTGCCGACGCCTTCGCCG
>JACQHN010000570.1 GCA_016199015.1 Nitrospira defluvii | reverse complement strand
GCTCCGTGGCGAGCCGTATGGCATCTGCTTTGGTCTCTCGATCGCTCATCCGATGGTCACCCGTTCCAGTGACGACACGAACTTCGGCCTGGCCTGAATCGGGGCAGGCGAGAATGATGCACAGGCTGAGCGTAAACAGGCCAATCAGGGGACGAGCGACTTGTCCCCACGAGGAAGTGAGAGCAATGAGTCGGGCACCTCTGTGATCACCCTCTTGGAGCATCGCCTCACCCCGCACAGGGACGCGGTTGCCGGTTGAATGTGTGCCGACTCTGTCAGGATAACATCGATCCCGCGGGGACGCCATTGCAGGCGGGGTTCGTGCCTTGCCTTCCCGGAAAACAGCGTGCTAAGGTACTTTCTCTTCGCTTGGTGAAGGATCCGGTGGTGAGGCAGGTCATGAATCGTATCAATCGCATATCTACAGCCACGGCGGCGTTCTGCTTGGGCGCCGCCTTGGTCCTGTCGTTCGTCGTAACCTCGTTTCAATCGCAATTCCAATCCCTTGCGCATGCGGCACGGGATACCTCAGCAGTTCCCCCGCCTGCTTCGGGAGTGACGACGGAACATGTCATCCTGTTCGTGCTGGAAGGGCTTGGCCAGGAGTCGTTGAAGAGCGGGGCCATGCCGGTCTTGTCGACGCTCGTGAAGGATGGGTCTGTGACATGGTCTGCCACCGCCGTCGCTCCGGCACGCCGGTTGCCCACCATGGCATCGCTGGTAACGGGAATGCCGGTGGCGAAGCACGGTATTACGTGGAATGTTTTTGAATTCAGCCGTGGGTATCCCCGTGCTCCGACGGTGTTTGATTATCTGGATTTGAGCGGCGGTCGGGACAGCGCGATCTTTTACATGGATGAATCGTTATATCAGCTCGCAAAGCCGGAACCCTATACGGATTATCAGATGTGCGGCCCGCTCCGGGCCGAGTGCAATCCGGATCGGTTGGTCGGCTATGTGCGGGATTATCTCAAAAAGGCGACGAGTGGATCTGGCTACGGCCATGCGATTCCGGCCTTGCCGCATCTCCTGGTTGTTCATTTGCCTGCCCCTGGACGTGTTGGTGAGGCGCAGGGCTGGAAGTCAGCCGCGTACAAAGATGCGTTGAGAGCAGTGGATAAGGCCATGGGGACGGTGCTTGATCTCTACCGTGACCTCGGCCTGATCAAGCGGACCACAGTCTTCGCCACGTCGCTGAGTGCAGTCGGTGAGACGCAATTCTCGGCGGGCGAAGTGTCTGGTGAGCAAGCGAACAACGTGCCGGTGGTGCCCTGGATCGCTTCGGGCGTCGGCATCAAGGCCGGCCATGCGATTCGTCAGCCGGTGTCGATTATCGATACGGGCGCCACGGTGATGCGTGCGCTGGGACTCACCACCTACACTGAGTGGGAGAGCCAGCCGGTCGAAGAAATCTTCAAGACGGCCTTCACGGCTGCTCCCGCCAGTCCGCTGCTGCAATAGAGGACTGATGTATTCATCGTCTCAGAGAGAGTTCATCAGGCGGCGGGTATTCCTCTGGAGTCTGGCGCTGACGTGCGCGGTGTTGACGGGGAATCCGGAACGGCTCCTGGCTACCGGCCCCCCGCCGGCCTACAGCAAGGAACATACGATCACGATCGATCCGACTCCGCTCGTGCCGCAATCGTGGTGGCAAGTGCCCGGCGTCACCCCACCGCTCTGGGTGTTGGATCCCGAGACCTCCGATGCCTATCGGACGACGGAGACGCGCGAGTTGAAGCTCAAACCAGGGCAATACAAGTTCATCAGTTTTACATTCGACTTTCCCTTTACGGTAAGTTTGGACGGACGATTGGAATATTCCAAGTCACTCGATCAATGTGTGGAGGGCCGCGGGACTCAGACTTTGGTGGTACGGTGCAAGCGCACCTATCCTCATGGCGGTCAACGTGATGCCTATTACGGTAATAGTGAGGTGAGTGATGGCACAAGCACTCGATGATCTTCTCGATTCGCTTGAAGATGCGGACGATGCAACCCGTGAAGAGGCGGCCAAAGCGCTCGCAGACCTAGCGGACCCGACCACATTGGAGGCGCTCATCGGCGCCTGCGCTGATGAGTATTGGTCCGTGCGGACTCGCGCCGGGTGGGGCGTCGCCAAGATCGGCGGCGCCAAGGCGGTGGAGGCACTCATCGTGCTATTCAACGATCCCATCATGGAAGTCCGTAATGAAGCCGTTGCAGCTGTCGTGTTTCTGGGCGAGGGCCAGATTGATCGGCTGCTTGTGGCGATGAAGGATGAGCGGTGGCGTGTGCGGGAACATGCTGCCAAAGCGTGCGGCGATCTTCGCAATCGACGCACCGTCGATGCGTTGATCTTTGCCTGCCGAGATCGCGATGGCGCGGTGAAGAGTGCCGCGGCGGAAGCGCTGGGAAAAATCGGCGATCCCAAAGCGATTCCCGCGTTGATCAAGCTGTTTCGGGATTCCTCAAAAATCGTCCGGGAAACGGCCGGTATTGCCCTGGTGGGCATCGGTCAGCCGTCCGTCGATCTGCTGATCGAGACGCTGAAGGACAAGGATTTCGTCGTGCGTTGTCATGCGGCCCGAGCATTGGGAGGCATGACGACGGACTATCAGATCGGCCGGAGCTGGGTGCGCGAACCGCGCGTCGTCGATGCCTTGATTGAAGCGCTGAAAGATCCGGATCGTGCCGTGCGTGAAGATGCCACGATTGCGCTGGGCATGATCGGTGATCCTCGCGCCATCGATGGGCTGCTGGAGGCCATGAAAGATGGTGCGGTCAAGCGTCATGCCATCGCGTCACTTGGTATGATCGGCGATCCTCGAGCCCTCCCCGCTGTCCTGGCCGCTCTCAAGGGGAAAGGCGTGCGCCAGGAGGGGACTCCGACCCCCGGGTGCATCGTCAGTGAAGATGCGTTTATTAAAGAAGCGGCAGCCACTGCGCTCGGACATTTCCGCGACCCGCGCGTTATCCCTGATCTCATCATGCTCTTGAAAGATGGCGTCTTGCGGGAGAAGGCGGCCGCGGCGCTGGTGCTGATCGGTGACTCGGCGATCGAACCGCTTATCTCGTTCCTTTACGATCCCAAAGCCTCGGAAGTCGAAGCCGAAGGCGAGCGCGTCCTCTCCTACGCATCCGTCCGACTCACCGCCAAAGATTCCCTGCGATTGCTGGTCGTTGAGACGTTGGAACACCTGGGCTGGACGCCTCCGGATGAGGACACGTCGGTGGACTCCAGCCAGGCCGACAATCTTCGTGTCGATCGGCCGCTCGGCGATATCGGCCGGTTCGGTCCGAGCGGGGATTTCGCGAAGGGGTCGGTGCGGTAACCACCGCTTCTCTTCCCTGGCTCACTTCCTAGCCCGCATTATTCACGAGAGTTCGTGACGAAACCG
>JACQHN010000569.1 GCA_016199015.1 Nitrospira defluvii | reverse complement strand
CGCGGGCCGAGTGGGCCCGCCGGCACATCCCACCATCAGCATCACAGCGACTACAGACACACTTCCGATGAAGCTCCTTACACCCACCCCTATCCGATGCACCAGTCCTCCTTATTCAGAACCCGCCGTCTCTTCATGTCTTCCATGGCATACTTGCCCTATGACAAGCGGACGCACTGTACCAGAATGCACCGAATACCCGCCAGATGGCGACGGCGTTTCAGGCGGGTCCCGCGCTCAACGACGCGCCATCGTCATACGCAGTGCATCTTACCAAGCGAAATGGTCGTGAACAGAAAAAACGTAGAAGGTGCGACGGCTTGCTCCGGACGTCAGTGCCCCAGGACAGAGCTGATGAATTCAGAGAGCTTGGTGAAATAGGCCTTCCCTCCGACCGACGGCACATTGTTGTGATCGGCTCCGCGCACGACATAGAACTCCTTCGGAGGCTTGGCGGCGGCAAATGTCCGTTGGCCCAATTCTATCGGGATGATGTCATCTCGATCCCCATGCACGAACAGTTTCGGCAGAGACAGATGCGGCAACCGATCCTCCAATCGAAACACGGCGCCTAGCAACCAATGAACGGGCAACCCCATGTAGTGGTGGCGAGCCACCGCCTCAATAGAAGGAAAACAGGATTCGAGCAGCAAACCCATGGCGGGCCGTTGTGCGGCCAGTGCTCCGGCGACTGCGGCCCCCAACGACCGGCCAAAGATCACCAGGCGTTCCGGCCTGATGCGACGAACACGCAGGAGATAATCATAGGCGCCGACCGCATCCAGATAGAGTCCGTCTTCTGAAGGTCGCCCCTGGCTTCGCCCGTACCCACGATAGTCAAAGAGAAACACCGACAGCCCCAGTCGATACAGGGCCTGGAGATTTCCCAGTCGATCGATCATGTTCCCCGCGTTGCCGTGGCACCACAGCAGTACGGCAGAGGTGGCAGGCTGCTCCACGTACCAGCCGAATAGTTTCATCCCATCAGCCGACTGAAACCACACCTCTTCCAGCGGTAGGCCGCTGAGCGTTGCCCAGTCGCGTTCTTCCCACGACTGCGGATGGTAGACGAAGAATTGATCGAGCAGACTCATGGCGTTATGTGCAGGGCGGTTCGTTACGAAATTGTCCGATAGACCGTGCCTCGCAAAACGTATCTCGCCCTTCCCAGAAAGGTTCAATGCTCAATTCTCAATGCTCAATTGAACACTTAACATTGAAAATTGAGCATTACAGCTGCTCACGCTTCACGGCGGTCGAGAAGAAAGCCGGCGGACTTGTTCAACACCCTGCCACACCTAGGGTGACAACACCGAACGCCCGGAAACGATCACCATCGGGACAAACGAACTCATTGTGGCCGATCCGAACAAGCTGCCATCGGTCTTATCGCGATTGATGGTGGGGCCGTGGAAGAACGGCGCGATCTCTCCGAAATGGGACGGCAAGGCAGCAGAACAAATCGTCGAGCATCTGGAACGAGTGCTGGCCCCTGAGAACTCACTTTGCCACAGGTCACAGGCTGAATGTCTCATCGCGAGAAATTCATCGAGCCCAGACAATGTGCGCAATGTGCGATGGCAAGACCTGCTCCCCGCTTGTGACCCCCGCTTGGTTTACGACCTCCGGAGGGGCAGGCGATATTTTGTTCGATAGCAAGCTCGTGAGAATCCGGATTGGTGCGACTAGGTGCAAGTGCGGGCATCGAGCGCTGGGCCTGAACAGTTGAGTCTTGATAGCCCTCGTCTGGGTGGCACATGCGCGTCAGCGCAGGGAACAGAGGTTGTGTCCGGCAATACATGGCCTGTCATCACAGGCGGCCCCCGTGTGTTGGTGGATGGAGGTTCGACGGATACGCCGGTTATTCATGTGGGACTCGGAGACTGGCAGCAAGGCACATCAAATTGCGGAGGAGCTAGCTGGGAGAAGCGAGCCTATATCGTGGATTTCGGAGGTGAGAAACACCATCGCTATGCGAATTCGACCTGACGGGAAAATTTGGTCTAAACGTCATTACGTTTACGTCCAAGTCAGGAAATACAAATCTGAACGTAACCGCCGTCGATGCGTTCGGAAATCCGATTCCAGCCGTGACCTTGAAAACTTCCGAGATGAGCTCTGCCGTGGATCCGATACCCAAGTATTAGGCAAGGCCGGAAGAATGGAGGGCATGCTCGGGAGTGGGAGATAATGGGACTTTTTATGGGTAGCACAAAAAGCCCGCGATACTTACTGCCTTCAATGTTTACGCTTCTTGTCGGCCACGCCGAGTGTGGCGAGGAACTGAGTCTGTTCGAACGAACTCTTGCTGACGGTGGTCAAGCCAAACGCTGCTTCCGCCCACTGCGCTGGCTGGTCGGGGTTGGCGACGACCTTGACCCCTCGCATTTGGGCGTGAAAGTTCTTCAGATAGCCCTGGCGCTCTTCGACGGGTTTCTCTGAAGCCAACAGGGCATCGAGCGGGCGGGTGCTGGCCACAGCTTTGATAGTTTCGGCGCCGAACGGACCGGTAATGCGAAACCCTGAGCGCGCATGCCTGCCGCCGAACGTGTAGGTTTTGCCCGCCTGGACAAAGGCGTCGTTCACAAAGAGATTGGGAACCAGGTGTACGACCGTGCCGTCGGCCTGATAATAGTCGACCTTTAAGAACGCATTGCGATTCGAGCGAACGGAAATTTTCAACTCCTCGCCCTCTGTATAAACTTCACCCGCCTGTTGTTCGTCCACAGCTGTAATTCGAAGGAGGAGCCCTCCGTCAGCACGGGGATTTGCGCCGCGTCCACGATCTGCTTCGCGTTGGCCTTCTGCTGAATCACCGCATCGATTTTCACGAGGATGATCTTGGCGGTAATCGAGACGCAGATTTCCTGCCCCTTCTGTTCCTGTTTGTCGATCTGGATCTGCTCGAGCATGCCCGAGCTGGCCGTCGTGATGATGTCGTCCTCCAACCGAAAATTCTTGATCGTAGAAGAAGACTGCACAAGGACGCGATGGGTTCGAACCGCCTGCTCCTGGGCATGGCCAGGGCGGCTCGCTTGCCCAGAGCGGGGGTTTGATTGTCCCCGTAGCTGTAGCAGCCTGTTCCGGAAACAGTCTCGAGCGGTGGAGTCGCCCAGACCGAATGGCTCGGCAGCGCCCAGCTCACGACCATCGCTACGACAGCAAGCAAGATTCGGCTCCATCGAGGCGTCATGGTAGGGAGGGCTGGTCTTCTCGCGGCCATCGATTCATCATCCTTTCTCCGACGCAGTTGTGCATGTCATGTTCCAGAAGTGTGGGGATCAGAAGGCCTCTGCTTCTCGGTGTGATGCGGGCTGCCGCATTCCCGGCATGGAATAGGATTGGCATCTCCTTGTCAAGAGCAGTGGGTCGAGCGCCTGAGGAAGATACGCCTCGATCGCAACTGGACGGCAACTGTCCCAGGCGAACGCTCTCTTCGTTGAGCATGGCCAGCGCTATGCGGGAGAGAAAGGCGGCCAATTCAGCAGTTTCGTGCAAGGCGCGCGGGACGGCGTGCCCCCGCAACCAGGAGACCTCATTCCTGGCCCGCTTATACTGGAGCTTGATGACGAGGCACCGTTCAGCCGCGGATCGCAGTCCACCTCGAGTCTGTCAGCGATCCGTCTCGGACGTCCTGCGTTCGAGAAGATCTCTCACGGCAGCCTGACAGTCTTTGCCGGCTGCCGATCCTGAGCTCTTGAGCGTTCCTGTCTTGGCACTATTGGTTGGATGCACGAGCCTTTGCAGACGGCCAAGTCTTGACATCACGGTTTTGGTGGGGACGTTTCCGCCCAAATTGTGCGAATTGGGGTCATGACTATGGACTGACGTCTTCAGAATTCTGAGTCTGAGTTATAGGGTGGTTGCTGTGCAATGATCGTGTGAAGGATGGCCCGCGTCTGCGGGGAATGACGGAGGCGGTGAAGGAATGGATGATGGAGTGGGAGGAGAGGCTTCAGCCTCTGCCCACGATTTTCCATTAATATAGTTCGATGAGGTGCTCTCCTTGCTGAAGGTATCCGAGTACCTGATGAAAGAGTGGTTGGAACCACCGGGTAAGCGCGGCGTTTGAGCAATTTCCGATTCTCACCCACACAACGGGCGTTCTGCTTGTGGCGGTCAGTAACAGCATGTTCTTAAAGTCTTCGTCTTTCGTGATGATAATGTGCTGATGCGTTAGGGCATAGTCCCATATCGCCGCATCAGTTGCGAGGAGCAACGTGGCTTCTTCAACATGTACAGCATTGTGACCGAGGGATGTGATCAGGCGAGCGAGTCCTGATGCTGGACGGGGGTGCGACGAAAGTCTCGGGTACCTCCAACGCCTGGAATCCGACATTAGGAAAGGCAGTCGAGGGGCGAAGTTAACCGGCGTCGATCGTTCTGTGCCCTTGGTGACGACCAGCAAAACCGTCGATAACTATACCAAGGAAAAGAGAGGACTCCCTCCGGCGAAGTAGTTGGCATCCTATGCAACAGGGGGGAGCGCACGGTCATAATACCACCGCGTGAAGACCTAAGAAACCGTGGTCACGGCGCTCTCTTCAGATGCCTGGTCTGATGTGCCTGAAATGAATCGCAGGGTCAGAACATCTGATAAGCGAACGATAGTCCCGGCCGAGATGGTAGTTTCCTCTCCTTTGCAGATGGCCCTTCCATTCACCGCAGTAGGTTGAGTCGAGACTGAGCGGAGAATCAGTCCTTCCGGCGCGCGCCGTACTTCAAAATGCCATCGGCTGATTTGCTGTGCCCGAGAGGAATCTTTGTGGGTCAGCACAATATCATTCGCTTGAGCGCCGTTCATTTCGCGCAATCTGCCGAACGTAATGATCGGATGCGGCGGCAGCGGGATCTGTTCTCCTGTTTCCACAATGACCACGGTGCTGGGAAAGCGTACGGGATCAGCCCAGGCAAAAGTAAACATTTCCATCGGCTCGCTTGCCCCGGCGACTTTCACGGGTCCGATGGGCCGGCATCGAAGCCGGCGTTGGACAGGCAGCTCGAGAAAAGCCGGTTTCGTGATGCGGATCTCGCCTGGTTGCGCGGTGGCGGCAAGCTTCGCGCAGAGGTTGACGGGATCGCCCGTGACGATGACCCCATCCGTCAGGACGGTGCCCCAATGGATGCCGATTCTGGTTGTCAGCTGATGCTCAGGAGGGATATGGAAATTCTCCTGCAGTCGCAGAGTCTGGAAGCGTCCCAGGACTTCAACCGCCGCCTCGACGTGCGGGAAGCAGAGAAACACGCCATCACCGGCTGTATCCACAATGCGGCCGCCTGATCCCTCCAGGCTCTTGACGATGAGGTCGACATGGCGCTGTTGAAGCCGGCGACCAGCCTCATTTCCAAAACGAGCAAAATATGCCGTCGACCCGGTCACATCGCTGAAGGCAAGCGCGTGAGTCTTTTCAAATCGCCGGGCAAGGAAAGCTGACAGTTGATTTTGAAGCCGAATGATTTCCGTTAAGCTGAGGGATTCGAAATCAAGTGACATAGGGTAGGGGGATGCGCTGGCATCTCCAATAAAGAATGTCTCGCCGGATCAGGAATATGGTGTTGGTCCCACGGTCTCAAGAGAAGCGTATGACCACCGCTGTCGAATTGTCCTTCCCCCCTCGCTCATTGGCTTCAGAAACGAGCTCCCTGCATGCATCATCAGGTGAATGAGTAGCGAGGCTCAAATGAGCGCTGATTTGCTGATCGCTCAGCATTTTCGTAATGCCGTCGGTACAGAGCAGCAAGATATCGCCTGGTTGGATTGCCTGATGGGCAATATCAGGCTCTGTCTGCCCCTCTATTCCCAAAGCACGCACAAGAATGTGACGCTGTGGATGCGTGGAGACCTCATCTGGAGAAATTTGCCCTTTTGCAAGCAGATCCTCAACCAGCGAGTGATCCCGAGTCAAGTGTTGAAGTTCTTGAGCGCGGTACAGATAAGCCCGGCTGTCCCCGACATGGCCTATCACAAGCTGTAAGGGGGATAATGATGACACCACAACTGCGACGATGGTCGTGCCCATGCCGGTCAATTCAGGCTGTTCAAGAGCCGTTCCTCGTATAGCCTCGTCAGCATGTTGAATCGCCCTTCGCAATTGAGCCGTTGCCTCACCATCGTCCTGTTCAAATACAGCAGGTCTGCCGTTCGGTTTGGAAAGTTGAAAGTGGTCAAGGAGAACCTGGACCGTCACGGCGCTGGCAACATTGCCGCCTGCTCGTCCTCCCATGCCGTCGGCCACAACCCATAAGCCCAATTCATCATCCACGACGAACGCGTCCTGATTGGACGAACGGATTAAGCCCACATGACTCAGCCCAGCACCATGCCAGTGCGGAGGAGAACTTTCTGAATTAGGAATCATGGCGTTCAAGTATGGCGAGGGAGTTACCCTCTGGGAATCCTGCACTCTCCTCCCGGCGACCTGGCTGGCACACAGAACGATTTCTATAAGCTACCGCAAGTACATTTGTTTCTCAATGAGCGTCCCTTTGGGAAGGCCGATCAATACATGTAATTGTTTCCCGGGAGGAATAGTAGTTGAATTTTTCAAGAGCTAGGTGTAGCAGTAGTTCCACTTCAGCAGGGGGCTGTACACCGCTAACGTCATCGGAATTTGTCTAGAAGGGAGGAACGGATGCAAAGGATCACGCGGTCATCACCCTTCGTTTCCTTCATATTAGGGTCAATTCTTCTAACAGGATTTATTGCAGGATGTGCGGAGACACCACCGGCCCCAAATGTCATGCCACCTCGTGACCAGACTCGGATCTATGTGGCCAATGAGGGCTCGAATACGGTCTCGGTCATTGATGGTGACACCTTCAAGCCGGTGGGGGAGATCGAAAGCCTCAATCATGCCACCCACGATCTGGCCTTGACCCGTGATGGTCGAAAATTGTTTGCGACGAATCTTGCTTCGGGTGCCGTCTCGGTCATCGACACCCCCACATTACAGACCGT
>JACQHN010000577.1 GCA_016199015.1 Nitrospira defluvii | reverse complement strand
CTCATCATCGATGAACAGATCTACCATACATGGGCGGCGGAACTTGCTGCGAGGACCTACACATCGACCTCGGCCTACAAAACGTCCCCACTGCCTGCCTACGTCGTCGGATTGCTGTACAAGGTCTTCCACCCAGACCCGGTGTATTTTCGGCTGCTCAACATTGGCTTAGGAACTGTCACGTGCGGAGTTCTCTACTTGCTGGGCAAGGAAATGGCCAACCGCCAGGTTGGCCTGTGCGCTGCCCTCCTTGCAGCACTCTACCAACCCTTTATCCTCTACAGCATTGTCCCCCTCAAGACTGCCTTGGAGGTGTTCTTGTTCTCCCTCACTGCCCTCTTGCTAGCGAGAGCACTCAAGGGGAATGGGCCATGGTGCCTTTTCCTGTTGGGGCTTGCAACCGGGTTATTGAACGCTACGCGTGAAAACACGATCGTATTCTCCGTCATTATCTTAGCGGTGCTTCTCTGGACTCACTTACGAAGCGGCGAGCCACTCAAACGCTTTGCATTCCAGGGAAGCACTTTCATAGTCGGGCTGCTCCTAGCCCTGTCCCCTTTCATGGTTCGCAATTATGTTACGGCTGGAGAGCTGGTACTCACCACACATCAAGGAGGCTTCAACCTCTACCTTGGCAACCAACTCGACACCATGAATCCCTATTATCGCCCTGTGCCCTTCGCTTCATCCAATGCGGACGAACTTGAGATTCACTTCCGGATTGAAGCGAGTCGGCGGTTAGGTCATCTCGTTTCGCCGGGAGAATCCGAGCGGTATTGGATTCAACAAGCGGTTGATTCAGCACTCGAAAGCCCTGCTACCTTCGCGGCAAAACAAACTTATAAACTGCTTGCACTCCTCAATCCCGCGGAAGCCGGCGACCACTATGACATCGAGTTCCTGAGCCAATTCGCGACGTTCTTCGCATTGCCGTTTCCGAGCTTTGGCCTCGTCATGCCGTTTGGAGTGGCGGGCTTGATCCTGAAATCCACTTCTTCGCGTGCGCCACTTGGCGTTGCTCTACTGCTTACCGGATATGCCCTCGCACTGCTCCCATTTCACATCAACGGCAGATACCGACTCCCCTTCGTCGTCGTCCTGCTGCCTTTTGTCTTCATTTGCATTGAGCATCTAGTGCACTGTTTTCGAACACGCCGTCTTGCCAGGAGTGCCGGCTGTATCCTTCTCATTTGCCTTCTCGGAGCAATGGAACTTATTCCTGTTCCTGGCGCAAATGATCGCACGGCCTATCTCAATATTCACGCCTGGGTACTATCACAAGCGGGTAAAGAGAAGGAGGCAACGGCGTATTGGGAACAATCATCTTCAATGGACGGTACATTTTCAGCATTTGCGAATCTCTCCCTCGCTCGTCATGCCTTGCTCCAACAGAACACAGGCAGGACACTTATGTATTTATCAAAAATATCTGATGATTCATTCGCTGCAGCGACGAAGCACGAGGTCTTAGGCGACATGTGGCGCAGGCAAGGCAGGACAAGCGAAGCCCTTTCCGAATATGAACGCTCCCTTGAGATTAATTCTGGCAAGCTCCAGGTAAGACGAAAACTTATAGCACTATTGGAAGGAGTCGACAAAGAGAGAGCGCTCAGTGAATCACAGTTACTTAATACCATCAGCTCAATATATGGTTCCCCTTAGCCTGGTTAATTCATGACTTTTCGTCTCAAACCAGCGCAACCCATTGAGAGAAAAAGGTTTTCATCTGTCTTTCTTGCAATAGTAATTTCAACACTCTGTAGAGATCGACTTCGGCGAACAATTCCGGATCACCTTGATCGGTGCGGTTTTCTAGCCGATTCATAGAAATCCATGAATTATCCGGGTTAGGCGAAGTGGCCGGTATGGTCTCCATTGCGCGCATCGGACGATGCACAGGTTTATCGTGCGCGTTCTGCGAGCACAGAGACCATCTCGGCTACTTCGCCACTCCCCCCTTCTGAGGGCGGCCGTTCCGCGAGGTGCGTGAGGGAGGAAGAACCAACCTCACATTTGCGCACGCCGGAGACAATACAATACTCCTGCCAAGCTCGCTTGGTTCTCCCACAAGGAGGCCTGGTCGATCCTCAATTGCGCGCGTCGAACGAGGCCATTCCGAGGGCGCGCGTTCCGCGAGCAAGAGGATGATTAGGCCTCCGTTTCCAATTTTTGAGTTATAGTGAGCCGATGAGTTCCCGCTCACATTTGCGCGTTGTGGCAGTCGGTCGCAGAAGGAGGCGCGGACGCCGGATCACCATTGCGGCTGTTCGCCGTCGCGCGAGGTCTTGGCGGCATACGTTGCAAGCGATGTTCACCGCGTTGCGAGCATTGCCGACTGCAGTCCAGATCCTCGTCGGCCTGGCCGCCACCTTGTTGGTCGGATCCGGCGTGAACTGGGCCTACCACACGATCCACAAGCCGACGGAAGTCTTCTTTCCGCTCGCGAATGCGCTCGACAAGCAACCATTCGAAACCTGGCGGAAGTATGGCTCGCTGTTCCGCGAGCATGCGACCACCGTCATCACGCCCGATCTGCTGGCGGCGCTCGCGCAGGTCGAAAGCGCAGGCAATCCTGTCGCGCGGACGTACTGGCGATGGCGCCTGACCTGGAATCCCCTGGAACTTTACCGGCCGGCGTCGAGCGCGGTCGGCATGTTCCAGATCACCGATGGGACGTTCCAGGAAGCCAAACGTTACTGCATCCATGACCATCGGGTGGTCCAGGACGGCCCCTGGCATAACATACACTCCTGCTGGTTCAATAGTCTGTACAGCCGAGTTCTGCCGAGCCATGCCATCGAGTTGACGGCGGCGCTGCTCGACCGCGCCGTCGCCGGCGCGATCGGACAGCGGCGAGGGGCCCGCCCCACGTTTCAGCAGAAACAAGACCTGGCCGCCGTGATTCACCTCTGTGGGATCGGCGCGGGCCACGCCTACGCGGCACGCGGCTTTCGCCTGACTCCCCATCAACGATGCGGTGACCACAGTGTCAGCAGCTATCTCGATCGAGTCAATGACATGAAGCGGAAGTTCGCCCGGCTGGCCGCCGGCGGAAACTTGCTCCGATTCGTCCGCCCTCAGTGACCAATCTCAGGCGTATCGAGAGACCGTATTGAACACGCCCCTCTGACGGCGCCTGTTCCACGAGGTGCACGGGGGCCAGACGGTGAGCCGGCTGTGTCTTCGAAGTGGTCTGCTTAGTCCCATTCGAATCAAGACCTAGCAGGCTGCGTAAAAACTAGTTGGACACCCCCAAAGACTTCAATAGCCAGGAGGTTTGAGGCCATAGGATACGACCAAGCAGGATGCTCAAAAAGGCCGTCCAGCAAGGCCGCAGCGAGTGAAGGG
>JACQHN010000576.1 GCA_016199015.1 Nitrospira defluvii | reverse complement strand
TTACCGCCGTGTGCGGCTGGAGCGAGACCCAGGATGTAAAGTCGGGCTCGGGGATCTCCGAATCCGGGAATCGGCTTTCCCCAGTAGGACCACTCGCGGTATTGACGCTTTTTGTTCAGAGCAACGGCTTCTCGGTAGGTGACCAATCGCGGGCAGCGTGTGCAGCCGACAATGTCGGCATTGAGATTCGCGAGTGTGATCATGACGAGGGAGTGTACCAAACCCACGAGTTGCTTGTCCTGTAAGGGGCTTATTGATAGCATGGGCGTTCAGGTGTGACGAAAGGACTATAAGGGCATGCGGAAGAATGATTGGAGTATACGGACTCTCAGGGTCTGTTTCACGATAGCACTGGGGCTCGCGCCCTTGTTTGCAGCATTTCCCGAGGAGTCGAAGGCTGCGCCATCGGCCCTGCCCAAGTCGAATGACGGTCACAGTCTTCCCGAGCCGGACGGAGCCGCGATCCCGCTAGTGAGCGAGCCTGAGGTGGCATCCGAGCTTGAAGATCGACTGGTCATTCTTCCCGAAATCAAACGGGAAGGTGAGCGGTTTTTCCTGAGTTCGTTCAAGTTGCCTGACAAGCTGACGTTCGCCGGTCAGTCGATTCCCCTGGATAACTGGCAGGTGCGGGAGCGCATCGAATACGAGTTCTATCAATTTCTCGAGGACCAAGGCGAAAGCATCATCTTGGCGAAACGGACCGGACGTTGTTTCGCGCCGGCTGAAAAGCAACTGGCCGATGCCGGGTTGCCGGATGATTTGAAATACATGTTGTTGGTCGAGAGCAAGTGCATCGCCGCCGCCTATTCACGGGCCAAAGCGTCAGGACCGTGGCAATTTATCAACTCCACCGGGCGACGCTACAAGTTGCACAATGAGCGCTGGCTTGATGAGCGGCGCAACCTTGAAATGTCCACTGAGGCGGCCATCAAGTACCTGCGTTATCTTCGGGACCTGCAACAGGGAGACTGGTTCCTCGCGATGGCGTCATACAATGCCGGCGAGGACCGCGTACGGAAATTGATCAAGGAACAGAACGTTAACGACTACTGGCGCATGCATGGTCCGCGAGAAACCATGCGGTATGTGGCGCGGATTATTGCGGCAAAAGAAATCTACTCCCAGCCTGAAAAGTATCTCGGCTTGACCAAGAAGGATCTCTATCCTCCGCTTGAAACAGAAACGGTGACGGTGACGATCAAGGACTCGCAGCGGCGTCTCACATCGATCGCCGAGGAATATGGAACCTATTTCCTTGAATTGAAAATGCTCAATCCGGAATTTACGAAGGACTACTTGCCAAAGGGAACCTACCAGGTTAAGGTGCCTCGACAGACCTGTCCGAATCGCTGTTTCAAACAAGACAAATTGCCGTAGTTCGCATGATGCAAGTCGGCGTCTCGCAGCCTGGAGCACGAGCCCTCCTCACAAGGCTTTTCCAGGCGGGACTGCAGGCTGTCGATCCCTACGAGGCGGTGTGCCGCCAGGTCCATCTGCGGCGCGGATGGCTCACCATCGGCTCGCAGCACTACTCGCTTCAGAAACAACATCGAATCGTCGTCGTCGGGGCCGGGAAGGCGTCGGGTCGCATGGCTCAGGCGCTGGAGCGCCAGTTGGGCGCGCGGATCGATACCGGGCTGGTGGTGGTGAAGTACGGTCACGGCGCACCGACGAAGAAGATTCGTATCGTGGAGGCCGGCCATCCGGTTCCGGATGCTGCCGGGCTCCAGGCCAGTCGCATGATTATGGCGCTGATTGGGACGCTGAAGCCGGACGACCTCCTGATCGTGCTCTTATCAGGCGGAGCATCGAGCCTCCTCCTGGCACCCGCGCCAGGCATCAGCCTCAGGGATAAACAGCAGACCACAAAATTGTTGCTGCGGTCTGGAGCGACTATTCAAGAGATGAATGCGGTCCGCAAGCATCTTTCGCGTATGAAAGGCGGGCAACTTGCCGCCGCCACTCCTGCACGTGTGGCGAGTGTCATCCTGTCCGACGTCATTGGGAACGATCTCGGCACGATCGGGTCCGGTCCGACCGCGCCTGACCCCACTACATTTCGTGAGGCCTGGACGATCCTGGAACGATATGGGGTGTCCACGCGCCTTCCGGTCCCCGTGCGTCGGCGGATGGAGGCGGGCATCAGCAAGTCCGTGGCGGAAACACCGAAAGCCGGTGCCGCGCTCTTTCGCCGGGTGCACAATGTGCTCATCGGAGATAATGAGGCGGCAGTCGATGCCGTCGTGCAGGTTGCGAAGGGGCAGGGACTCCAGATAATGGTTCTCTCGACGACTGTCACGGGTGAGGCGCGAGAGATCGCCAAACTGTTCGGTGCGATGGCTCGAGAAATCGTTGCACATGGACGTCCCGTCCGGCGTCCCTGCTGTGTGATCGCAGGGGGGGAAACCACGGTAACGGTACGCGGTCAGGGCCAGGGTGGGCGAGCCCAGGAGTTCGCCTTAGCCGCGGCATTGGAGATTGCGGGGCTGCCCAAGGTGTGGGTGTCTGGATTCGCCACCGACGGCACGGACGGGCCGACGCCCGTAGCAGGGGCGGTCGTGAACGGTGAGACCGTTGCGCGGGCGCGGCGCGGCAAGCTGAATCTGCTCCGCGCGCTTC
>JACQHN010000585.1 GCA_016199015.1 Nitrospira defluvii | reverse complement strand
GCGAGAACGCCGCTGGCGGACTTTTTCAGCATCCTGCTAGACGCAACAGCTGCTCCAGCCGAGCGTGCCCCGTCAGAATCTCCGTCCGGAGCCTAATGGCCCAGCAGACATCATGTGAGCCCAGAAACGGCGCGACCTTGTCGGCGTCCTTCTCGGTCGTCACCAGCAGATCCGCGCCACAGGCTTTCGCCTTGGCTCGAATGGTTTCCACCATGACATGGGTATAGTGCACATGATCAGGAAATGCCAGCGTCTCAGCCACCGTCACACCCAACCCCGCCACCAACGTATGAAAAGACTCGGCATTGCCGATCCCGCTGAAGATGACGGCCGAGCGACCATGAAACGCTGCCAACGGACGCCGCTCTTCCCCACCGACGCGTCGAAATTCCTCAGCGGGAAATCCCACCAGCAATGGCGGCGGAAGCGAGCCGCCGGCCTGGAGTAGCCGACGCCACACCGCGTCCGCGTCCTGCTCGTTCCTCACCCTGGTGATCAAGATGGCCGTGGCGCGGGCAGCCGCCGAGAGCGGTTCCCGCAAACGTCCGATCGGCAGTGCGGCCTGAATGCCCGCGAGGTCCGCGGCATCCACCAGCAAGAGATTCACATCGCGATGAAGTTGCACATGCTGAAAGCCGTCATCCAACACAAAACAATCTACCGGCAAACGACTCAGCACCCACTGGCCAAGCGCATAGCGATCCGCACCGACTGCCACCACGGCGTAAGGACAGCGGCGTGCGATCAAGTAGGGCTCATCTCCGGCTTCCTCCGGACCAACAAGCACGCGCTGTCCATCGGACACCAGCAGCTGACGCGCCTGACTCCGACGCCGATATCCGCGACTCAAGACCGCGACTCGCTTTCCCTGGGCCGCCAATCGTTCGACTACGTGCATGACCACAGGTGTTTTCCCAGTCCCCCCTACCGTGAGATTCCCCACGCTGATCACCGGGCGAGGCAAGCGCTGCGTGCGACTCCAACCTCGCTCGTAACACCACAGCCGAACACGAGCCGCGAGTTCATAAGGAGCCCCGAGCCACCACAACCAGGATCGCAGCCGTACCGACGTATTGGTTTCCATCACGATTGGCGACTCGACAACTCCCGCGATCGATCCGCTGCTTCGGACGCCGTTGGAGCCGCTCGTACTGGAAGAAACGCAGCGATGATGTCCGCCGTTCGCTGGAGTGCGCCTTGGTTGTCCGCAACGACCTGTTGTGCTGCCTGCCCCATCCGTTGCAAAACATCCGGATCGCGAAGAACTTCCCGCAAGGCCTTCGCCAGGTCTTGTTCGTCCTGCACCATGCGGCCACCTTGAGCGTTCGACAACAACGCCGCCACCTCGGCGCAGTGGTCGGTATGTGGACCGAAAAAGACCGGTTTTCCCCACACCGCCGGTTCCAAAAGATTGTGGCCCCCCACCGGCGCCAAGGTGCCTCCGACAAAGGCCGCCACAGCTTCACGGTAGAGTAAAGCCAATTCACCGCGCGTATCCAGAACGAGCACCCGCGGGCCGATCCCGGCCATTTGCCCTGCGCCACCCATACTGCGACGGGAGACTGTGAGTCCTCTGCTTCGCACCATCTGCTCGACCTGCGCCGCCCGTTCGATATGGCGAGGCGCCAGCACCAATAGAAGGTCCTGAAATTCCTCACAGACCGACTGATAGGCGGTGACGATCGCTTCTTCTTCCCCTGGATGCGTGCTTCCGGCCACCAACAACCGTTCTCGGTCGGTCAACCCCAACGAGGCTTTCGAGATGGCGCCGCCAGCGCTTACCTGCGGAACCGGCTGATCGAATTTGATATTGCCGGCACAACGGACCCGCGAGGGCTCTGCGCCTAACTCGATCATCCGCTGGGCGTCCCGTTCCGATTGCATGAGGCAACAGCTGATCATGCTCAACATCGTGCGATAGAAATCCCGGATCACCGACAGGCGCTGCCGCTCGAACGAACGCGTCGACAACCGTCCATTGACGAGAATCGACGGAATGTTCCGCCGCCGCAAACTACGCAGGAGGTTCGGCCAGAGTTCTGTCTCGACAAAAATGTAGAGACTCGGCTTGAGATGGTCGACCACCTGATTGACGACCCAGGGGAAATCCAGCGGCGCGTACCGATGTTCGGCCACACCTTCCAGCCGCTGCTCCACCGCCTCGCGCCCCGTTTCGGTCACGGTCGAGACGATCAACCTCGCCTCAGGATAACGCCCGCGCAAATTGCGGACGAGCGGCGCCACCGCGACGACTTCACCCAACGACACCGCATGAATCCATATGAGGCGGCTCGACGCGCCGGCAGGCTGGTTCAAGGGTTTTTCCGCAACCAGCCCCAATCGCTGCGGAAGCCCACGGCGACATCGCTGCTTAGCCAGTAAGACGAACAGAATAACCGGGGAAACAAGGAGCAGAAGGCTATTATAAAGCAGGTACCACATTACGGACCGGCCCGCTGGACCGCCGCATCGGCCTCGGTCGTCATGCGGTTCAGCGTCTCTTCCAACTCCCGACGATGGCGCTCCAAGTCGTCAGTGGACGAGTCGGGCGGCACGGCGATCGGCGGCCCATAGAGGATGCACCCCCGCGTGAACGGATAGGGCATGATGAAGCGATCCCAGCTCGCAAAGAGTTTTTTTTTGAGCAGCTAAACGCCATGGGGACGATCGGCAACCCGGTGGCTCTGGCCAGTTGCACTACTCCCACCTTCGCGATCTGGCGCGGGCCTTTCGGTCCATCGGGCGTGAGCACCAAATTGTACCCCGAGCGGCCGAGGCGGATCAGTTTCCGAAACGCCTCCGCGCCCCCTCTGGTACTGGAACCACGAACCGCCTCCAAGCCGAACCGCGCCACAATGCGGCGGATCAATTCCCCATCGCGATGTTGGCTGATCAACACATGGGCCTCTAGCCCGGGAAAGCCCAACGGCATCATGAGTTGTTGGGCATGCCAGAATGCCAAGATCACCCGTTTCCCCTGCGCGAATCTCCGGGACAGCTGCTCCGCGCCTTCGACGCGCAGCGTCATCGTCCGGCTCAAGAGTCGGATCACATGATAGCCGACCGGCGGGACCAGCGCGACTTTGACGGCATTCGTCACCCGCTTCAGCATCGCCGGTTTCGCAGGAGAAATCGACACTGGATGATTCGTCATAGGTCCGCTCATCTTTGCCTCGCCACGTCGTTATTCCGGAATCACATCGGCAAACTGCATCGCGTGCAACCGCTTGTACATACCACCCTTCCGCAGCAATTCTTCATGCGACCCGACTTCGACGACGGTGCCTCGATCCAGGACCACGATACGATCGGCATTTTGAATCGTGGACAGGCGATGGGCAACGACCAGCGTCGTCCGGTTCTTCATCAGATTGGCCAGCGCCATTTGTACGATCCGCTCCGACTGCGTATCCAGCGCCGAAGTCGCTTCGTCCAAAATCAACACCGGCGGGTCGCGGAGAATGGCCCGGGCGATCGCCAGCCGCTGGCGCTCCCCGCCTGACAGTTTAAGCCCGCGTTCCCCGATCAAGGTGTCATACCCCTCCGGCATCCGGACAATAAAATCATGGGCGTACGCCAGCTGCGCGGCATGCATCACATCTTCCGGCGTGGCGCCCTGCCGCCCGTATCCGATGTTATTACGGACCGTATCGTCGAAGAGCACGACCTCCTGAGACACAATCCCGATCTGTCCGCGCACCGAGCGCAGGGTGCAAGCACGGAGATCCACCCCATCGATCAAAATTTGCCCGCTGGTCGGCTCGTAGAATCTCGGCAGCAGGCTCACCAGCGTGGTCTTTCCGCTCCCGCTGCTGCCCACGAACGCAATGACTTCGCCTGCTCGAATCGTCAAATCGATGCCGGTCAACGCCGCGTCACTCTGGCCATCGTACCGAAACGCCACCTGCCTGAACTCGAGGGAGCGAGAAATCGACGGCAGATCTGTTTGCCCCCCATTGGCATCCTGCTCGGTCGGGAGATCAAGGACGTCGAACACTCGCTCGGCGGCCGCGAGTGCCTGTTGAACCGTGTTGTTGGCGCCCGAGAGTCTTCTGATCGGCGTGTACGCCATGAACATGGCCGCAAGAAACGAGAAGAATGCGCCGGGGGTCATTTCATCATGGATCACCAGGTAGCCTCCGTACCAGATAATCCCCGCCACGCCGAGCACGCCGATCACCTCCATGTGGGAGGAACCCAGAGATGAGACCTGAATGGCTTTCATCGTGGTGTGGATGAAGGCATCATTGCTCTGTCGAAAGCGTTTGGCTTCTTCCTCTTCCCGTCCGAAGGACTTCACCATGCGAATGCCGGCCAGCGTCTCCTGGAGCGTCGAGGCCATGTCCCCCATACGCTCCTGTCCGCGCGTAGCAAGGCTCCTCAGCCGCTGCCCCATCCGCACCATCGTCACCACCGAGAGCGGTACGACGATCATCGAGACCATCGCCAATTTCCAGTTTTGGTAGACGATCACGCCGATCATCGCCAGGAACGTCAATCCCTGCTGGAACAAATCTTTCAAGACACCAGCGACGGCGTTGGCCATCTGATTCACATCGTTGATGACACGCGACACCAAGCGACCGGACGTGTTGGTATCGTGAAAGCGAACCGGTAACTGAACCAGCTTGGAGAAGAGCTGTTCCCTGATGTCACCGATCACCTGGTTCCCGACATAATTCATCAAGTAGTTCTGGCCGTAGTTGAACACGCCCTTGAGCACCGCGACGGCAAGAATGGCGATGGGCAGCACCAGCAACAGGCTTTCATCTTTGCTGATGAACAGGCCGTCGAGAACCGGACGAACCAACCAGGCGTAGGCGGCCGAAAGTCCAGCCACCAGCAGCGCGCAGATGAACGCCGCCCCCAGCCGAAACCGGTAGGGATCCAGATACGTGAGGAGGCGGAGATAATGTTTCATAGTCGGCACTCGGCCAGAACCGCTTCCGCAGCGCGACGCGAGGCGCCTGGGCTGCCCAACGCCTGTCGTACCGACAACAAGGCGGCCTGCATGTCCTGATACGCGCGGGAATCCGCCAACAACCGTTCGGTTTCTTGCATCAGTCGCTCCGGTGTCGCCTCGTCATGAATCAGCTCCGGCACGATCCCCCGCCCCGCGACCAGATTGGCCAATCCAATCCAGGGCACCCGGATCAACAGGCGCGCCAGCCGGTACGTGATCCAGGAGGAAGCTCGATAGAACAAGATCATGGGAGTTCCCACCACCGCCGCCTGCAATGTGGAGGTTCCCGACTTGACGACGAGAAGGTCCGATGCCGCCATGACTTCACTGGCCTGGTTGCGAAAGACCCGAATGGGAACCGGACTCTCCCGCACGAACCCCTCGAGAAGCTGGTCTTGAATCGAGGAGGCCTGCGCCAGGATAAATTGCATGGCCGGGTGCCGTTCCGCGAGGCGCTTCACCGTCTCCAGCAACAGCGGCATATGTTCGTGCAATTCGCCCTTTCGACTGCCCGGAAACAGTCCGATCACCGGTCCCGCGTCCGACAAGCCGAACTGCCGGCGCAGCGCCTGCCGGTCGTAGGACGGAGCCACCTCGTCCAGAATGGGATTGCCGACAAACGTGCAGCGCACGCCGGCTTTTTTGTAGAGCACCTCCTCGAACGGAAGAGTCGCGAGCACGTGATCGACACGCTGCTGAATCCAGCGCATCCGCCCCTGGCGCCAAGCCCATACCTGCGGGGCAATGTAGTACAGGACTTTGAGACCGCAGGCCTTGGCCACCCGCGCAAAATGAAAATTCAGACCGGGATTATCGATCAATACGACAAGATCCCAGCGCTCCCCCTTGATCAGTCGCCTGATCCGTGAGATTCGCTGCAGCAACGCCTTCACCGCGGACAGGCCGATGAGGCCCATCACATCCAGTTGAGGGATATCCTTGACCAGTTCCGCGCCGGCCGCCTGCATCGACGCGCCACCAATGCCGACCACCTGCAGGGAGGGAGACAGTTCCTTCAACGCCTTGACCAAGTGGGCTCCGTGCAAGTCGCCGGAAGCTTCTCCGGTCACGATTAGGATGCGCGGCATGGTGCTCGTCTCATGCAGATCGGCACAGAGGTGATACCCTTACACATTCTCTTGGCCGAACGCCACCGCCGATGCATCACCCGCCGAGTGGCGTTGCGTAAATTGGCCGATGGCCTCCAGCACCAGAGTAGCCAGATTAAGCGCCGCTTCCCCGTCTTCACCGGACACGACAGGACGGGTCCCGGTGCTCACCGCGTGAATGAACGCGTCCAACTCCAGTCGCAACGGCTCTTCATCTCCGGCCTGGTAGGATTCGACGTCGATCGTCGGCCGCGACCCGGTGTTTTGCCTGCGACGGGACACGACAGCCTGGCGCGTTTGGAAATCGATCGAGACGTAGCGGTCGCGCTGAAAGACCCGCAACCGGCGCATCTTGTTGGTCGAGACGCGACTCGCCGTCACGTTCGCGACGCATCCGCTCGCAAAGGCAATGCGAGCATTGGCGATATCGATGTTGGACGAGAGTACGGGCACACCGGCTGCCCGAACCTCCTCGACCGACCCAGGAT
>JACQHN010000584.1 GCA_016199015.1 Nitrospira defluvii | reverse complement strand
CGGGGCTTTTCTCGTTCGGCCTCCTCGACGGACTGTCAGTACGCCTGCGTCGGCCTTACGTGCGAGAAGCCCCGGCGGGCTTCGGTCTCGAACGCCTCGCGACGGCCTTCATGAATAATCCGGGCTAACGGCGACTAGTCCGCGTACGTGGGAACAGGGATCTTTCGTATCGCCGGTGCGGGCGGCGCTTGCTGTGCAAAGGATTTGGAATAGGGGTTGAGGATGGGATCATGCGTGTTGCGTTGGCGCATTTTGACTAACGGCAGACTCTGGGTTCCGATTTCCATGCGATCAATAGGGGCTTTCGACGTCAACGGATCGGGTAACCCCTGCAGCGCGAACATCTGAAACGCGAGCGACCAGTCGAGTGCCTCTTTCCCCTTTTCCCTCACAATGAAGCGTGCGTCTGCCGAGGGAGTTCCGCTAAAGAACAACAACATGATGTTGGATCGAAAGACCGGCGCAGTGTTGTCCTCAGACGGCTTGAATTCCGGGACAAGTTCAGGAATCCTGCTCAGCGGCACCGGGGGCGTGAATTCGATATCTACGAGACGAACGAAGAGGGGTCGTTGCTCGCTCTGGTCGTTCCGATCGAAAGTGTAGCTGAAGGAATAACGCACGTCGACGCCGTCACGTTTGAAGGTATAGACGTCTTCACCGTTTTCAGGCGAGACCACCTTCTTGAAGTACTGATCCCAATCTCCGATCGGGTAGTACGTGAAGACACGCAGGGCGGACTTGCGGTCTCGCACGGCCTGCGGCAGGCCAAGTTTTTCGTGCAGTTCGGTTTGTGTGAGGCCGAGGTACCCATCGTCAAAATAGGGACCGGCCCAAGTGGGATCATGTCCCGGCCACATGAAGCTCGCGCAGAAGAAAATCACGATGACCAGGCGGCTGACTGTCTGATGCGCCATAGGGGTACACTCAGGCTCGTGCCAGACAATATCCGGCATCGTATCGGCCAGGGTAGTCGATGTCAAGGCACGGAACCAGCAAAGACTTGCCGTAAAAAGTCCGTTCCCGATATGATGGCCGCTCCATTGCGAGTCATCGAGGCAGTCGGCCGTAGACCTGACACTCGGTAACAGAAAGACATAGGTAGTCATGCCGGAACCAAACATTCGCGACCTACTGCGAGAGCGCATCCTGATTTTAGATGGTGCCATGGGCACGATGATCCAGCGGTATAAGCTGGACGAAGCCGCGTTTCGCGGGGAACGCTTTAAAAATTGGAATAAGGATCTCAAGGGCCACAACGATCTCTTGAACGTCACCCAGCCGGCCGTCATCGAGGAGATCCACCGGCAGTATTTCGAGGCCGGGGCGGATATCGTCGAGACGAATACGTTTAACTCTCAATCCGTGTCGCTTGCTGACTATGGCATGGACGACCTGGGGTATGAGCTGTCCAAAGCCGGGGCCGAATGCGCCCGGCGCGCAATGGCGCAGGTGCTGGCAGAACAGCCTGCGCGACGTTGTTTTGTTGCGGGTGCGATCGGCCCGACGACGAAGACCTCCTCGGTTTCGACAGATTCCAATGACGCGGCGGCGCGTGGCACGACCTATCCTGAATTGGTTCGCGCCTATGGCGACCAAGTGCGCGGCTTGCTGGACGGCGGCGTCGATCTACTGTTGGTTGAGACGATCTTCGACACCTTGAACGCCAAGGCCGCATTCTTTGCGATCCAGCAACTGTTCGCGGAAGGGGCGCGGCAAGTGCCGATCATGGCCTCCGTGACCTTTATCCAAGCCGGAAGCAATCGCGGGTTTTCAGGGCAGACGGTCGAAGGGTTCTGGAATTCCATTTCGCATGTTCCCTTGCTCAGCGTGGGGATGAACTGTGCGCTGGGGCCAAAGGAAATGCGGCCGCTGATCGAAGAACTGTCGCAGATTGCGCCGATCTATGTGAGCAGCCACCCGAATGCCGGGTTACCCAATCCGTTGCTCCCGACAGGATTTCCTGAAACGCCAGAGTCGCTGGCGCCGCAGTTGCGGGAGTGGGCCGATAACGGCTGGCTCAACATCGTCGGCGGCTGTTGCGGGACGACACCAGACCATATCCGTGCGATTGCGGAGGCCGTGCGGGGGCTGCCTCCCAGGCAGTCCTCCAAGGTCGAGCCGTTCCTGCGACTCAGCGGTCTCGAAGCGCTGACCGTGCGGCCCGAGTCGAATTTCGTGAACATCGGCGAACGGACGAACATTACCGGATCACCGGCATTTTCCAAGCTGATCCTGGCCGGCGACTATGACAAGGCCTTGACCGTGGCGCGTCAGCAGGCCGAAGGCGGCGCACAAATCATCGACATCAACATGGATGAGGGGCTACTGGATTCCAAGGCAGCGATGGAAAAGTTCCTGCGCCTCCTGGCGGCGGAGTCGGACATTGCCCGCGTGCCGATCATGGTGGACAGTTCGAAGTGGGAGGTCATCGAAGCCGGCCTCCAGAATATGCAGGGCAAGGGAATCGTCAACTCGATCAGTCTGAAGGAAGGTGAGGCGAAGTTTCTCGAACAGGCGCGACTCATTCGCCGCTATGGGGCGGCTATGGTGGTCATGGCGTTCGATGAGCGTGGACAGGCCGACTCAGTCGCTCGACGCATCGAGATCTGCGAGCGCTCGTACCGGCTGCTCACCGACCAGGTTGGCGTGCCGCCGCAGGACATTATTTTCGATCCGAACATCCTGACCGTCGCGACGGGACTCGAGGAGCACAACAATTACGCGGTCGACTTCATTGAAGCAACCAGGTGGATCAAACAGCATCTGCCCTTGGCCAAGGTCAGTGGCGGGGTCAGCAATATCTCCTTCTCGTTCCGTGGCAACAACGTCGTGCGCGAAGCGATGCATGCCGCGTTTCTCTATCATGCGATTCAGGCGGGCCTCGACATGGGGATCGTCAATGCGGGGCAGTTGGCCGTGTACGAGGAAATCCCCAAGGATCTGCTGGCGCTGGTGGAGGATGTACTGTTGAACCGCCGGCCGGATGCGACCGAGCGGCTGGTCACTTTTGCCGAGACGGTCAAGCAGAAGGGGAAGGCGGTCGTCAAGGACGACGAGTGGCGCACGCGGCCGGTTGAGGAACGGTTGGCGCATGCGCTGGTGAAGGGGTTGACGGACTATATCGATCAGGACGTGGAAGAGGCGAGGCAGAAGACCACCAGGCCGCTCGACGTCATCGAGGGCCCCTTGATGGCAGGTATGAATGTCGTCGGCGATCTCTTCGGATCAGGAAAAATGTTTTTGCCTCAAGTGGTGAAGAGCGCCCGCGTGATGAAAAAGGCGGTAGCCTATCTCATGCCATTTATGGAAGCTGAAAAGCAACGATTGGGCACCTCACGCGCGAATGGAAAGGTCCTACTCGCGACTGTGAAGGGTGACGTGCACGATATCGGCAAGAATATCGTGGGCGTGGTGCTGGGATGTAACAACTATGATGTGATCGATCTTGGCGTCATGGTGTCCTGTGAAAAAATTCTGGCGACGGCTCTCGAACAAAAGGTCGATATCGTCGGATTGAGCGGGCTGATTACCCCGTCGTTGGATGAAATGGTGCATGTGGCCAAGGAGATGACGCGTCAGGGGTTTGAGCTCCCTCTGCTGATCGGCGGCGCGACAACCAGCAAGGCCCACACCGCCGTCAAGATTGCACCCTCCTATCGCCACGCGACCGTGCATGTGCTGGACGCGTCCCGTGCAGTCGGTGTCGTCGGAAGCCTGATCAACGAGCAGCAACGGGAGAGCTTCGCCGGTACCGTTCGTGCCGATTACGATCGGGTCCGGCAGGCGCACCAGGACCGTGGCCCGAAAATCCTGCGCAGTATCGAGGTGGCGAGGAAACATCGGTTGTCCACCGACTGGGCTACCGTCGATATTCCCACTCCCTCCTTTGTCGGTGTGCGCAGCATCGATCGGCTGCCGCTCCGCAAGTTGGTTCCCTTCATCGATTGGTCGCCCTTCTTTCACACGTGGGAACTACGTGGGCGATATCCCGGCATTTTTGAAGATGCCACGGTGGGTCCCAAGGCCAAGGAACTGTTCGAGGACGCGCAGGCGTTGCTAGAGGAAATTATCCGGGATGAACTGTTGACCGCTCGAGGCGTGTACGGATTCTTCCCGGCCAATAGTGTGGGTGACGATATCGAGCTGTACCGCGATCAGGATCGTCGGGACGTGCAGGCCGTGTTCCATACGCTCCGGCAACAGATGGACAAGCCCGCCGACCAGTTCAACCTCGCATTGGCGGACTTTATCGCTCCTAAGGAGTCTCGGCGAGCCGACCATGTTGGGGCGTTTGCGGTCACGGCCGGCATCGGCGTTGAGGCACTATGCGCGAAGTACGAGAAGGATCACGACGACTACAACTCCATCATGACGAAGGCGCTGGCAGACCGACTGGCGGAAGCCTTCGCCGAATGGCTGCATAAAAAAGTCCGACTTGAGTGGGGATATGGAACGACGGAGGACCTCACGCACGAGGACATGATCCGCGAGCGGTATCGCGGTATCCGTCCGGCTCCCGGCTATCCTGCTTGTCCGGATCACACTGAGAAGCGGATGTTGTTCGACCTGCTGGGTGCCGAGGCTCAATGTGGGGTGACGCTGACGGAATCGTTTGCGATGTTGCCGGCGGCATCCGTGAGCGGACTGTATTTCGCACATCCGCAAGCCAAATATTTTACGGTGGGAAAGATCAACCGCGACCAGGTCGACGACTATGCGTCCCGTAAGAAACTGCCCGTGAGCGAAATCGAGCGGTGGCTGGCGCCGAATCTGAACTACGACGCGTAGCAGGTCGTACGAGTGTTCAATGCTCAATTCTCGATGTTCAATTGAACATTCATCATTGAAAACTGAACATTTTTCGGCAAGGCGAACGACGAGCGACGGGGTCAGTTTTTAACGGCTTCGAGGGCCGGGAGAAGGGCAGGGGTGGCGGCTCCTGACGTGACGCTCGCGAGCGAGGTCTTGATCCAGCTGTAGCGTTCCTCCGCCCAGGCATTGAAGGTCTCTGAGTTTTCAAACACCAATTCCCACGCCTTGGCCGCATCCAGCAACAAGAGTTGATGCGGTCGATTTTGGCCGGGGAAATACACGACCAAGACGGCGGAGTTACCGGTGAGGCTGACATCCGTGAAGACATGGATCATGGATGCTGCAGGAAGCGAGACGTCTCGCGTGGCTGCCTCGACGAGCGGTTGGTACAGACGATGAAGCAGGTGCGTCGTATCTTCGTATGGACTGGCAGTTCGTAGCAGCCGCGGATTGGGCTTGTCTCCGAATAGGTTGTCGGTGAGATAGGTCGCCGCGTCCCAGGTCGGCATCATGCCGGACGAGGCGAGATGCTCGCAGAGATAGGCGATCCAATTACGTGGGCGATGTGCCATCATGCCTCATCCTGAGTGGAAGGACGGTGCCGAGAAGCGGAGAACCAGTTCGGGTCTGCAAATTGGTCGTAGATGCGTTTGATGTCGTCCATCGAGTTGAAGAAGATGTCGAGAAGGTCGGGGTCGAAATGTTTTCCGCGCTCCCTCAGCATGAGGTCTTTGGCATGGTCAAAATCATACGCCGGTTTGTACACACGCTGCGTCGTGAGGGCATCGAAGTTGTCTGCAATGGCGGTAATCCGTCCTTCTAATGGGATCCCCTCTCCCGCAAGTCCGCGCGGGTAGCCTGTTCCATCGTAACGCTCGTGGTGGGTCCATGCGATGAGCGCGGCCGCTTTCAACAGTTCCGAATCGGAACCGGCCAAAATACGATATCCAATTTCCGTATGTTGGGTGATCACCTTGAACTCTTCCGGGGTGAATTTGCCGGGCTTCAGCAGCACGTGATCCGGAGTGCCGATTTTGCCGATGTCGTGCATGGGGCTGGCGGTGCGGATCAGATCGCATCGATCGGGGGACAAGCCATAGCGATGGGCCAGGAGTTCACAGTAGTGGCTCATCCGTTGGATATGCTGTGCCGTCGAGCTGTCGCGATACTCGGCGGCAATGGCGAGCCGCTGGATGGTTTCTTCGCGCGAGAGGCGCAATTCCTTTTCGCTGCGCTCCAGCCATTCGAGGGCCTGCTGTAGGGCAATCGTCCGCGTCCGGACGACTTCTTCCAGATTCTCCCGGTGCATGGCATTTTCAATTTCCAACTTGCGTCGTCGCAACGCATTGGCCACATTGATCAGCACCTCATTGGCTTCGAACGGCTTGATCACATAGCCGAAGGCCCCCATGTCCAGGGCCGCGTTTGCGAGGACAGGACTATCGAGGCCCGTAATCATAATGACGGCCGTGGTGGGATATTGGACGAGAATGTGGCGCACGAGGTCCATACCGGACTCGCCCGGCATGTTCACATCGCACAGCACCAGGGCATAAAACCCTTTCTCCAACCGTTGACGAGCCTCACGGGATTCTCCGGCCAAGGTGACCTGGTACCCATGGGGTTCGAGGAGATAACCCAGCAGCCGACGGATGGGTTCTTCATCGTCCACGATCAAGATGTTGCGATTTTCGAGGAGTGAGAGTTGGCTGCTCTGTTCGGTGACGGTCTGGATGCTCATATAGCTGGCTCGCTAGGTTAAACTTGTGATTCCTCGTAGCTTGCTACGGGGAGCTTCATTTGCTCACACTGTTACCGCAGGGCTAGAATCAGTATCGGTTGCATAGATACAAGTCTGAAGCACACGATGGAGCCTAATGGGAAATGCACCTTTTGTGCCATGCTCTCGTCGTATTGAGGGGTCTCTGTGGGCGACCGTACGTCGCCCCATGGATCCTAAAACTGCTTTGATATTATGACCAGATCCTGTCGGCAACGGATACGGGCGGTTGCGTGTGACGTTTCGGTTGGGTCGTCAACTCTGACGCTGGTCCGTTGGTTGAAGCGCAGGATGGGTTCCCCACGGAGAGCCGGTGCGCACCGCGAGGATGGATTATACATCGGTCGTCGGTGAATGCCAGTCGAAACACAGTTTGGAAAACCGTCGCCCCGCGCGGCCGATGGATTTGCTCTTTCAGGCCTCGTTCTCTATAATCCGCTCCTTTAGATTTGCTGTGCAGGAAGGGGTGCGACTTAATGGCGAGCGGGGCAGGGTTGGGTCGGATCGATGGACGGCGGCGGGATCAAATCCGCCCGGTCAAGGTGACGCGCAATTTTACGAAACATGCCGAAGGCTCCGTCTTGATCGAAATGGGGGACACCAAGGTCATCTGCACGGCTTCGATTGAAGAAAAAGTTCCCCCGTTCCTGAAGGGGAAGGGGAGTGGGTGGGTGACGGCCGAATATGCCATGCTGCCACGGGCCACGCATGATCGTTCACCCCGGGAATCGGTCAAGGGCAAGCAGGGTGGGCGCACGCTGGAGATTCAACGCCTGGTTGGACGTGCCTTGCGCGCGGTGATCGACACGACGCGCTTGGGGGAGCGGACCGTGTGGATCGATTGCGACGTCATTCAAGCCGACGGTGGGACTCGCACGGCTTCGATTACCGGGGCTTTTATTGCCTTGGCGGACGCGATGGCCGTCTTGAAAAAGAAAGAGCTCGTGAAGAAGAATCCCCTCACCGACTACCTGGCGGCAATCAGTATCGGAAAGGTCGGCGGTCAAGTATTGGTAGACTTGGCCTATGAGGAAGACTCGCATGCCGAAGTGGACTTGAATCTGGTGATGACCGGTGCCGGGCAGTATGTCGAGGTGCAGGGGACGGCCGAACGGACTCCGTTCAATAAGAAGGACATGGATGAGTTTCTCGACCTCGGGTGGGGGGCGATCCGTGAGTTGGTAGAGTTGCAGAAATCATTGATTGGCTCGCTTGGCTGATGATGCAGATTGTGCTGGCGACCAAGAATCAACATAAGAAGCAGGAACTCGTCACCCTGCTTCAGGATTTGAACGTCTCTATTCGAACGTTGGATGATTACCCCGATGCACCGGACGTGGTCGAAGACGGTGACACCTGTGAAGCGAACGCCATGAAAAAGGCCGTAGAGATTGCACGCTACACGGGATTGCCAGCGGTTGCGGATGATACAGGACTTGAGGTCGATGCGCTCGGGGGGCGTCCTGGGGCCTTTGCGGCTCGGTACGCCGGGGAACATGCCAGTTATGAGGACAATTGTCGGAAATTGCTGCATGAACTTCGTGGGGTCCCGCCCGCAGAACGAGGGGCCCGGTTTGTGACGGTTGCGGCCATCGCGTTTCCTGCCGGCGAAACCCGGTCGGTACAAGGTGTCTTGGAAGGATCGATTGCTGAAGAGGCCACGGGTTCTCATGGGTTTGGGTATGATCCGGTTTTTCTCGTGCCGGAGTATCATCAGACCCTCGCTCAGCTGTCACCGGACGTGAAAAACCGGATCAGCCACCGTGCCCGGGCTTTTGCACAGGCCAAGAATCTTCTGCAGCACCTGATGATGGAACGGAAATCAGTCGGGGCGTAGCGCAGCCCGGTAGCGCGCCTGGTTTGGGACCAGGATGTCGGAGGTTCAAATCCTCTCGCCCCGACCAATTCAATCGACGTGAAACGTGAGGCG
>JACQHN010000567.1 GCA_016199015.1 Nitrospira defluvii | reverse complement strand
GGCAGTAGAACTTGGGCTTGGTGGGATCGTCCATCGCCCGAAACGGACGGTGTGTTTCCCAATAGCCCTGCCACTTCGATTCGAGGGCCTGGTGATCGTAGGTTTTGCTCATGGTGCTGTATGGAGATGCGCAGCGACTGTTTGCTTTCCGACTACAGAACGGACGACTCTAGCATACGCCGCCCGGAGCGACAAGGACGCCGGGGGGCAAGGATGAATCGATTCGAGCTTGGCGTTGCTCGCTTGAGCATGTGCGCGACTCCTGCTGAAGTAACCTTTCAGGGCAGGCAGGCGGACATCGAGAGACGCTCCACCCCCTCAAGACATCAGAGGTTCACCCCGCTCATGTATGCGACGTACATTTTCCCACGACTCATGGATTGGGTGCTGCGCGGCGAACAGTTCCAGACCGAACGCCGACAACTGCTCACCTCGGCACAGGGGATGGTTCTGGAGATCGGCTTCGGCACCGGGCTCAATCTGCCGCATTACCCCCGAGCGGTCACGGCGCTCTACACCGTCGATCCCGCACCGTTGTTGCCGGACAGAGTGGCCTCGCGAGTGGCACAAGCGCCGTTCCCCGTCCACATTCAGCATCTCAGTGCGGAGCGCCTGCCTTATGAGGATGCGACATTCGACTGCGCCGTGAGCACCTTCACACTCTGCACGATTCCGGATCCGGTCAGGGCGCTATGCGAAGTGCGGCGGGTCCTGAAACCGGAAGGTCACTTCCTTTTCCTTGAGCATGGCCGCAGCGACGATTCCGCGATCGCCAGGTGGCAGGATCGACTCAATCCGTTCCAGAACTGGTTCGGCTGCGGCTGCAATCTCAATCGACGCATCGATCAATTGGTGAGTGAGGCCGGCCTGCAACTGGAACATGTAGATCGATATGTTCTACCGGGCGTGCCGAGAATCGGCGGCGAAATGTACCGCGGCGTGGCCGCCCGCAATGGAACCTGCCTGGCATCCAAGCCTGCCGGCAACATGTCCACTTAAATTGAATCCCCGGCCGTAATTTTGCACACTGAGACTCGTCACGTATTCGCTTGGTTTTCTTTGTATCCACAGAGTGGGAGTGAACGAGATGTCAACCTCGCAGTCATTCCCAGGCAGCCATCCCCCTTCGATTTCCTCTCCCCCCCAACAGGCAGATTCACCGCGGGAAACCAGCTTGTCCGTCCAACGGGTAATCCTGCTCTACGAGAGCGTTACCAGGGGCGCTTGTCGCCGGCAGCGGTTGCGCGCTGGCACTGGTCTTTGTGAATTGGAATGTTCTTCCACACAGCGGGTTGCTCATGTGGCTGGCCTACCAGCTGTTGCTCGGAACCGGCCGGTATCGGCTGGCCCGAGCGTTTAAGGCCAAGACCTCTACCTCTGCCACCATTTCTACGCTGGGACCGAGCGTTTGTGATCGGGACGGCGCTGGCCGGTCTCGGGTGGGGGGCCTTTTCCGTGTTTCTGTTTCCCGACTCCTCCCCTACCCATCAAGTGTTTCTCGCCTTTGTATTCGGAGGGATCACCGCCGGGGCCTCATCAACGTTGGCTGCAAGGTTCGATGCCTTTCTTTCCTTCGCCGTACCTACGCTCATCCCCCTTGTGCTTCAGTTCTTCATCCTTGGCCATGAGCAAGCCCTGGCGATGGCGGTCTGCACCCTGTTGTTCTCCTTTCTCATCGCGTACACCGCATTCCGAATGTCCAACACCATCTCGGAAGCCTTGCAGCTGAAGTACAACAACACCCAACTCGTCGATCAACTCGCGGCGCAGCTACAAGAGGGCGAGCAAACAGAACTGCTGCTCAACGTGGACAGCGAGCACCATCGGTTCATCATGGAGTACGCCCAGGACATCATCTACCGGACCGACAGGAGCGGGCGCTTTACCTTTATCAATCCGGCCGTGATTCGACTATTGGGCTATCACGAAACGGACGTGCTCGGCCATCGCGCGCTGGACTTCGTGCATCCGAACTACCGCCGCACCACGGAACATTTTTACGTGCGACAATTTCTCCGGAACATTCCCAGTACCTATTACGAGTTCCCTCTGGTCACCCGAGATGGGCAGGCAGCGTGGATCGGACAAAACGTGCAGGTACTACAACGGGACCGGGAGGTCATCGGATTTCAGGCGGTCTTACGAGACATTTCCGCCAGAAAACAGGCCGAAGAAGCGCTGCGATTTAGCCAAGACCGATACCGTGCGCTCTTCGAGAGCAGTCCCGAGATGCTCTTAACCATCGACGCTCAAGGCGTCATGCTCGCGGTCAACACCACGACCGCCGCTGAGTTGGGGTATCCCGCCGAGGAGTTGATCGGTCAACCTGTGGCCATGATTTTCCATCCGGATGATCAAGCCCTGGCGGAGCGACAACTTGCCGCCTGTCTTCGCCGGCCGGGAGAGGTCTTCCGCTGGGAGCTCCGGAAAGTCCGAAAGAATGGGAGCTTTCTCTGGGTACGAGAGGCCGCCCGGGCCGTTCGCAACCCGGACGCGCAGTTCGACATCGTCATCGTCTGTGAGAACGTGACCGAACGGAAAAGCATCGAGGACACCCTCACGCAGACCCGCCAGTTACTGGAATCCATTGTCGAACACATCCCTCATTATGGTCTTCCTGAAAGATGCCGACGAGCTACGCTTTGTCCAGTTGAATAAGGCCGGCGAGCAGCTCATCGGACTCCCGCGTGGAGAACTCCTTGGGAAAAACGATTTCGACTTCTTCCCCCATGACCAGGCCGTCTTCTTCACGACAAAAGATCGCGAAGTGCTGGCCGGCCACACGCTGCTCGATATTCCGGCCGAACCCATCCAGACGAAGGTCTGGGGCGTACGGTGGCTCCACACAAAAAAATTCCGATCTACGATCAAACCGGCGTGCCACGCTATCTGTTAGGGATCTCCGAAGACATCACGGAGCGGAAACGGCGTCAAGAAATCGAACAGCTGCGCCTGGGACAACTGGAAACGCAACAGGCCGTCTTGCACGAACTGGCGGAGCATCCTTCCATCCACAGCGGGCACCCCCAGGAGGCATTCCCCGTCATTACTGAGAATGCCACACGAACGTTCGCAGTCGAGCGAGCCAGCATCTGGCTCTTCGACGACAGGCAGTCTGGGCTGGCGTTGCAAGACCTGTTCGAAGCCACCCCCAAGCAGCATACAAGCGGGACGAACCTGTCGATCGGTCGATATCCGTCCTACCTCCGCGCATTGGAAACCGAAGCCTACTCGCTGGCGGCCCACGATGCCAGGACTGATCTTCGCACCTGTGAGTTGACTTCGTCCTACCTGACCCCACTGGGCATCGTGGCGATGCTGGATGCCCCGATCCGGCGACAGGGCCGTGTAATCGGCGTGTTGTGCATCGAACACATCGGCCCGCCGAGGACCTGGACAGCCGAAGAACAGACGTTCGCCGGCTCGCTTGCGGCTATGGCCACACTCACACTCGAAGCCGCCGACCGCCGCCAGGCCCAGGAAGCGTTGGAGCAACACGTCCGCGAACGCACCAGCGAGCTGCGGCGCACGACCGCACATCTCCAGACCATTATCGAAGAATCACCCTTGGCGGTCATCGAATTGGACCAGGCAGGCCGCGTCACGACATGGAATGCCGCCGCCACCACCCTGTTCGGCTGGACCAAGGATGAGGTCATCGGACAGGAATTGCCCTATGTGCCCCCTGGTGAAGAACGGGCGTCCGATGAATTGTGGACCGGTGTGATGAGCGGCTCCGTGCCGCGCAACCTGGCACTGCGTCGTCAGCGGAAAGACGGGACGCTCGTCGATGTGAATATGTGGGGCGCCCGGCTCCAGGGCCATAACGGTCAGGCGACCGGCTCCATCGGATTCTTCACCGATGTCACCGAGCACAAACAACTCGAAGACCAACTGCGGCAGGCCCATAAAATGGACGGTATCGGCCGCTTGGCCGGCGGCGGCGCTCACGACTTCAACAATCTCCTGACCGTCATCAACGGATACGCCGCCCTCCTCTTGGAACAGGTGCGTGCCGAAGATCCATTGCACATGTCGCTCACGGAAATCCTTGCCGCAGGCCAGCGGGCGGCAGCGTTGACCAAGCAACTCCTCGCATTCAGCCGGCGCCAAGTTCTGACCTTCCAGGCGTTCGACCTGAACGAGACGCTCACGTCGACCACTTCGATGATCGAACGGCTGATCGGCGAGGACAT
>JACQHN010000556.1 GCA_016199015.1 Nitrospira defluvii | reverse complement strand
GCGAGAACGCCGCTGGGGGACTTTTTCAGCATCCTGCTAGAGGAACACTGGCAGCCTCCGCGATAGGCGTGTCTTTAGAGGCATGGCATGCTGGCAATGTTCCATTTTTTCGGTCGCCGGAGCGCGCTTTCGAGGGGGCAGCGATGCTTGTGCAGGATGGGGTCTGTATATGGTGGTGGAGCAATGGCCTTTGATCCTATGAATGCTCCCGTGTCGTCATCAGCCAGCGTTGTGATCCAGCCTCGTCAGGGAGGGGGGAGGCGCGTCCCCGGCCAGGCGCTGTTTTGGGCCTTCCAAAGTTACGTGCTGATCGCTGTCGCCTGCTCGAGTTTTTTCCCAATCCTGTTCCGGTTTCAAGAACATGCCGTCATCATTTTGTCCGTGCTCTGTGTGGGCATGTGTTGGCTGGAGAAGGTGAATCCCTGGATCAGAAGCCCGCTGGACCTTCCCCTGTGGCTCTTCATCACATGGGTGCTCTGTACCGTTCCGTTCGCCACCGATCCTGCGTACAGTTTTGCCGAGTGGAAAAAGTTCGTGGCACAGGCCGGCGTCTTTTATTGGTCGTTGCTCGTGTTGCATCGCCGTCGGCAAGAGAATCTACCGCAGCAAATCCTTTGGTCGCTGGTCCTGGGTGGTGCGGTACTCGCTCTCTATGCTCTCGTTGAGTTCGTTGATAGGGGCGGAACATGGAAGGATCGCTTTGTGCGAGCGCAAGCCTTCGGGTCGGACTATAACTGGCTGAGTACGTATATGGTGATGACGATTCCTGTCATCGGCAGTCTCATCGTCTTGGGTCGCGTCGCCTGGATTCGTGGAACCCAGCTAGTGGCCCTTGCGCTGACAGTCGCGGCGCAGGTGTTTTCCTATACCCGTGGCGGATGGCTTGGTCATGCCGCCCAAGGAGTGACGCTCGCGCTGATCGTCGGTGGACGACGTTTGGCCTTGGCCGTGCTGGGAATAACGGCCATGGCTGGGGCGGGATTGCTGGTCGCATCGCAGGCCGGGTTCCAGACCGATACGGTGGCCGCCAAGACCGTGGATACGAGGCTGGCGGTCTGGGCCATCGGGTTGCGGGAGATGACGACGCATCCGATCGTCGGCATCGGCTATGGGAATAATTCGTTCGTCAAGAAGTTTCCTGAGTACTCTCTCGAGGCACAGACCCAACGTCCTGATCGTGACCGAGTGATTCCGGCCATGCACAGCACGTTTCTCATGGTGGCGCTGGGGAGTGGCCTGCCCGCGTTGCTGTGTTTCGGCTGGATTTTTGTTGCCCTTTTGCGGCGGCTCATTGCACTCCCCTGGGTGGTCGGCCAGGGAGATCCGTTCACGGTAATGGCCATAGGCATTGGACTCGCGGTGATCGGATTCGGAGTACGCAATCTCTTCGACTATATGTTCATGGGCAGCTTGGCCCATGTGTTTTGGTTGTTGGCGGCCATCGGGGTCACCGTGACCAGTCCCAACTGGCGGCGGCTCGTGACTGGGAGGAAGGTGTTCGGCCGACAGGGGTGATGCCGGAGTTGCACGTGTCTTCGTAGGTGGGATCGACGGTTGTCGGGCCTTGCGCGGCTGTTTTGAAAACCGCAGCTTGACAGGGCTTCGCAGATCCATCAAAAGTGGATTCTCTGTCGCCGAGGGTGCGAGGAGTTGGCAATGGTTCTCCGGCTCCTGAGGCCGAGAGCACAGATCGGAGCGTGTCTACAGTGAAGGCGTTGATCACCGGCATTACCGGTCAAGATGGGTCGTACCTCGCCGAATTTCTCCTGGCAAAGGGGTATGACGTGTATGGGATTATCCGCCGATCCAGTTCGTTCAACACGGCGCGGATCGACGGCATTTATCAGGACCCGCACATTGCCGAGGCCAAGCTGCACCTGGTGTATGGGGATCTCAACGATGCGAGTTCGCTGAATAAAATTTTGCGCACGGTCCGGCCCGACGAGATTTACAACCTTGGGGCGCAGAGTCATGTCCGGGTCAGTTTCGATATTCCTGAATACACCGCGGAGATCACGGGCTTGGGGACCGTGCGATTGCTGGAGGCGATTCGCGAGTCAGGGCTGCGGCCCAAGTTCTACCAGGCGTCGTCGAGCGAGATGTTCGGCAAGGTGCAGGAAGTCCCGCAGCGGGAAACCACGCCGTTTTACCCGCGCAGTCCCTATGGCGCCGCGAAGGTCTATGCCCATTGGATCACGGTCAATTATCGCGAGGCGTACGGCCTGTTTGCCTGCAATGGCATCCTCTTCAATCATGAGTCGCCACGCCGGGGCGAAACGTTTGTGACGCGCAAAATCACAAAAGCTGCAGCCCGCATCAAGGTGGGATTACAACAGGATTTGTTCCTGGGCAATTTGGACGCGAAGCGAGATTGGGGCTACGCCGGAGACTATGTCGAAGCCATGTGGCTCATGCTCCAGCAACCACAACCGGACGACTTTGTGGTGGCGACGGGTGAGACCCACACGGTGAGGGAGTTTCTCGATGTCGCGTTCGGTCACCTGGGACTCGATTGGCGGCGTCACGTGAAAATCGATCCGCGCTATTACCGCCCAACGGAGGTCGATCTCTTGATCGGTGATCCGGAGAAAGCCGCGCGGCAGCTCGGCTGGAAGCCGAGCGTGGATTTCCATCGGCTGGCAATCATGATGGTCGAGGCGGATGTGGAAGCTGAACGCCTCAAACTACAGGGCACCGCATCGAAGGGGGCCTAGGGCATGGACAAACAGGCACGCATCTATATCGCCGGGCATCAGGGAATGGTCGGATCTGCGATTGTGCGGGCGCTCACCGCCGGCGGGTTCGATAAACTGATTCTCCGGACCAGCAAGGAGCTGGATTTGCGCGACAGTGGCCGCGTCGCCGCGTTTTTTGCAGAGGCCAAGCCGGACTATGTCTTCCTGGCCGCGGCCAAGGTGGGGGGGATTCTGGCGAATAGTACGTTTCCCGCCGAGTTCATTTACGACAATCTGGCGATTCAAACGAACGTCATTCATCAGGCCTATGTTCATGGAGTCAAGAAGCTGCTCTTGCTGGGATCCTCCTGCATCTATCCACGGGATTCACCACAGCCGATGAAGGAAGCGTATCTGTTGACCGGGCCGCTCGAACCGACCAACGAGTGGTATGCCGTGGCGAAAATCGCCGGCATTAAGATGTGTCAGGCCTATCGCCGCCAATATGGGTGCGATTTCATTGCGGTGATGCCGACGAATCTCTACGGCCCGAACGATAATTTCGATTTGCAGACGGCCCATGTGCTGGCGGCGTTGCTTCGGCGGTTTCACGAAGCGCGTGAGCAGGGGAGTATTCCCACGCTGTGGGGCTCGGGCAGTCCGAGGCGGGAGTTTTTGCATGTGGACGATTGCGCGGAAGCCTGTCTGTTTCTCATGACAGGCTATTCCGATGCGATGATCATGAACGTCGGGGCGGGGCAGGACATTGCGATCGCCGAACTGGCGTCACTGGTGGCCGAGGTGGTCGGATATCAGGGAAGCATGCATTGGGATCGCACCAAGCCGGACGGCATGCCGCGAAAGTTGATGGATTCCAGCCGTATCGCTGCCCTGGGGTGGAAGCCCGCCATTACATTGCCGGAGGGATTGCGCCGGACCTATGGCTGGTACCGGCAACAACTGGGCGCGTCCCAAGCCGGTGTGTCATGAAGGGCAACGGCATGGGCCGGTCGATCGGCGCGTAGGTCGGCAGGAATGACCATGTGTTCTGCTTCGTCGTTCACGTCTCCTCTCTACGATGGTTCATGCCGTCTCCTTCTCAAACAGGGATGTCCCTTCACGATCGCGGATCGTAGGAAGTTGTCGTCATGTGTGGTCTAGTGGGGGCTCTGGTCTTCGACGGAGGCTCGTTCTGCGTGACCGAACCGTACCTGACAAGGATGCGGGACAGCATGGTGCATCGGGGCCCGGATGGGGCCGGACTGTGGATTGGGGCCGGTGGTCGGATTGGGTTGGGACATCGGCGGCTCTCCATCATCGATCTGGCTAAGGCGGCTGGACAACCGATGGCGAACGAGGACGAAACCCTGTGGGTGACGTTCAACGGGGAAATCTACAATCATGCGGCGATCAGGCGTGAACTGGAGCAGCTGGGCGGACATCGCTGGCGGACCGACCACTCGGATACCGAAGTCATCCTGCACGCGTTCGAGACGTGGGGCATTGATTGTTTGTCGAAGTTTCGCGGCATGTTTGCGATCGCGCTGTGGGACGTGCGTCGCCAAGAATTATGGTTGATTCGGGATCGTATCGGCGTCAAGCCGCTGTATTACAGCCTGCACCATGGGCGGCTGACCTTCGCATCCGAGATTAAGGCCCTGTTGCAGGACTCGGAGCAGCCGAGGGAGCTCCACGAGGAATCCCTCTTCCATTACCTGTCATTTCTGACAACGCCGGCGCCGCAAACCCTCTTTGACGGCATCAAAAAATTGCCGGGCGGGTCCTGGTTGCGTGTGTGCGTCGATGGGACCATGGAAGAACGTCGGTATTGGGATGTGTGGGATCATACGTCCCCCCTGCTCGGGCAGACGGATGAGACTATTGCCGCTCACGTCTTGGCGAAATTGCGGGAGTCGGTCGCTCTTCGCAAGGTGAGCGATGTGCCGGTCGGTGTGTTTCTGTCCGGGGGGGTCGATTCCAGCACCAATGCGGCCTTGTTCTCGCAAGGCGAAACCCATCCCGTCAGGACATTTACCATCGGGTACGACGGTGAATATCCGAGTTATCGCAATGAACTGAACCATGCGCGGTTCATGGCTCAGCAGGTCGGGGCAGACCATCATGAGCGGCTGTTATCGCTGGATGATCTCATTGCCTTCTTGCCGCGTATGGTCGCGCTGCAGGATGAACCGATTGCGGATCCCGTCTGTGTCCCGGTCTACTATGTCTCGCAACTGGCGCGCCAGCACGGTGTCATTGTCTGTCAGGTCGGGGAGGGGGCCGACGAGCTGTTTTGGGGGTATCCCTCCTGGAAAACATCCAAGATGCTTGAAGAATGGAACCAATGGCCGGTGCCGTCGCTGCTGAAACGGCTTGGCCTTCAAGGATTGCAGTGGATGGGCAAAGGAGAGACGGTTCACTACGAACGGCTGCGGCGCGGGATGCTCCATCAACCCATTTTTTGGGGCGGCGCCGAAGCCTTCCCGGAAGCCTTGAAACAGCGGCTCCTATCGCCGCGCTTGCAACGAAGGTTTCGAAACCTGACGTCCTGGGACGCCATTCGGCCCATCCATGATCGGTTTGAGGCCAAGGCTTGGGAACAGGGGCCGCTCCAGTGGATGAGCTACCTCGACCTCAATTTCAGACTCCCCGAGCTGTTGCTGATGCGAGTCGACAAAATGAGTATGGGCGCGAGTCTGGAGGCCCGCGTGCCGTTTCTCGATCACGAGTTCGTCCAACTGGCGATGAGCATTCCCGAGGCCGTGAAGACCAGAGGAGGCGTCGTCAAGACCCTGCTCAAACAGGCGGTGCGAGGCGTCATTCCGGATGCCATCATCGATCGGCCGAAACAGGGGTTCGGAGTGCCGGTGCATGAATGGATGCAGGATCGGCTGGGTACGTTAATGCAGGACACGCTCGCAGACTTTTGCGACCGGACGGACATCTTGGATAAAGCCGCGGTGCTGGATCTGGTTCGTAGACAGCGCGATCCTCGCAGCTGGTATCTTTTCAACCTTGCCTTGTGGTGGAAGCACTACATGGTGTAGCAGGATGCCGAAAAAAACCGCCAGCTTCGTTCTCACACCGTTCAGGACATCTACGTATCACAAATGGGAAAAGAGCCTGTCTCGCCTCGGCCCAAGACACACCATGTTGATGACCTGTTATGACGTACTCTTCGTGGCCGGTCGAGTATGAACAACGATCCCCCGATCGATCTTTCCGAACGTATTCGCTCGAAGATCCGAAGCGTGGGATTGGGCGCCACCTTCCGCATGGGAGTCCGTAAAGCTGTGCGACCTCTGGTTTCGCTATGGCATCACGCGCAAACCACGCGACGTTCCTACCAGTTGGACAGGAAAGAATTGGCGGTTGCGTTAGGTACGTCTCCTGAGGAAGTCCTCGCTGTGGTGGCCCGGATGAGGAGCGACCTTGTCCGTCGCCTGCCGGTCGCGTCCGGTGATGTACCGGCGATTCGTTCTCTCTATCAAGAACGGGCGCCCGGCCTCCTTGAGGCAACCATCGAGTCAGCCGACCAGGTTTGCGACCATGTGTTCGATCTACTGGGATCCGGCCCTGTAGCGTTGGGCGAGACGATCGACTGGCACCGGGATTTCAAAAGCGGATACCGGTGGAATCCCGACCAGTGTTTCCTGGACATAACCCCTGGCCATAAGGCCGGTGTCGATATCAAGGTTCCATGGGAGTTGTCTCGCGGTCAACACCTGGTGCTTCTGGCGCAAACGGCGCTGCTGGCCGGAGAATCGAAATACTCCTCCGAATGCGTGGCGCAGATGACCGATTGGATCGTTGCCAATCCACCAGGGTACGGGGTCAACTGGGCCTGCCCAATGGACGTTGCGATTCGCGCCGTCAATTGGTTGTGGGCGCTGGCTCTTGTGGCGGAGTCATCGGTTGTGAACGACGCCTGGTTGGCAGAGGTCCTTGCCATGTTGGTCGCGCATGGCCGGTATCTTATGGCGAATCTGGAAGTCCGTGACGACGGAGTGACGACGAATCACTACCTGGCGGATGTCGTGGGGTTGCTCTACCTCGGACTCTGTCTGAAAGAAGTGCGCGAAGCCGAGCGATGGCAGGCCTTTGCCGTTCGTGAGTTGGTGCGTGAAATGGATCGACAGGTGCTTCCCGATGGCGTGCACTACGAGTCGAGCCTGTCCTATCACCGCCTGGTGACTGAAATGTTTCTGTCCTCGGCGGCGCTCTGTCGGCAGCACGGCATAGAGTTGCCGGGTGCTTTTCACACTCGCCTGGCGAAGATGTGTGACTTTGTATTGGGCTATACGAAACCGAACGGGCTGGCTCCACAAATCGGGGATGGAGACAACGGTCGTTTGCATATCCTGACCGGATACGGCCGTGTCGATGTGCGGGACCACCGCCATCTGCTGGCTGTCGGGGGACTGTTTTACGATCGGGCGGACTGGCTCGCTGTGGCGGGGCCTTCATGGGTCGAGGGGCTGTGGTTCGGCGGGCTGCGCCATGGGGCGAGGATGGTGGCGGCAGCGAATGTTGCGCCGCCACCCCGGAGTGGGGCGTTTCCGGATGGCGGATTTTATATTCTGCGTGAGCAGAAAGATTATGTCCTGTTCAACTGTAATTCTCCCGGTACGAGCGGAGTGGGAACCCATAAACATAACGATTTGCTCTCGCTGGACATACAGCTCAGCGGGGAAGATATTCTTGTGGATCCGGGCTGTTTTCTCTATACTTCCGATCCGCAGGCCTATAATCGATTCCGTCGCACCGCCTACCATTCGACGGTCAGGGTAGATCAGGCAGAGCAGAACCGTGTGATTCCCGGAAAACTTTTTTGCCTGCACCCGGATAGCCGCCCGCATGTGCTGCAATGGGAGATCGGTCAACCGGTCGAACAGGTAGCGGCGGAACATAATGGATATGGCCGGCTTTCCGACCCGGTTCGGCACCGGCGTGAGGTGCAGTACCATCGGGCAAACGGGTCGTGGCGGGTCATCGATCATCTATCGAGTGTCGCCGGACGGTCTCAATCCCATCGTCTCGAATGGACCTTGGCGTTCGCTCCCCATTGTGCGTTGCATCCCGAGGGGACCGGATGGCATGTGGTGACTCCCACCCAGCGTTTATGGCTGGAAGGTCCGCGGTTGTCCGCGGGTGGCCGGTCCCTGGCTGTTCATCCACAGGTCGAGCTGGAG
>JACQHN010000555.1 GCA_016199015.1 Nitrospira defluvii | reverse complement strand
TGCGGCGGGAGGGATTGTACACCTCCCATCTGTGCCTCTGGCGCAACCAGCGGCGAGCGAGGGAGCTTTCTGGGCTTGCCCCCGCCAGACGAGGCCCGGTGCCGAAGGCGACGAATCCGCTGGCGGCGAAGGTGGCGGCGTTAGAGAAGGAGACGCGGTGGCTGACCGCCCGTGCTGAACGCGCCGAAGCCCTGGTCGAACTCCAAAAAAAAGTCTCAGAGATCCTGGGGATCGCACTGCAGCGGCACGGAGAGACGCACTGATGGCGGTGATCGCGCAACAACGGACGGGGGGCGGGATCGCCTCGGCGTGTGCGGCCCTGTCCGTGGCGCGGGCGAGCTTCTACCGGCGGCAGCACCCGAAGGGCACGAGGCCCCGGCGCCCGCGGTCTGTCCCCCGGGCTCTCCCACCCGAGGAGCGGACGCGGGTGCTCTCGCTGCTCAACGATGACCGGTTCGCGGATCGTGCGCCCGCACAGGGGTACGCCACCCTGCTGGACGAGGGGACGTTTGTCTGCTCGATCCCCACCATGTACCGGATCCTTCGGGAGCACCGGTTGGTTCGGGACCGGCGCAACCAGCGGCGTCACCCGAGCTACCACAAGCCGGAACTGCTGGCCACGGGGCCGAATGAGGTGTGGTCGTGGGATAGCACGAAACTCCTGGGCCCGGTGACGTGGACCTACTTCCACCTCTCCGTGCTCCTCGATATCTTCAGCCGGTACGTGACCGGCTGGATGGTCGCGCCACGCGAGTCGGCCGCACTCGCCCAGCGGCTGATCGCCGAGACCTGCGCGACGCAGGGGATCGTGCCAGGCCAGTTATTCCTCCATGCCGATCGGGGCACGTCAATGACCAGCAAGCCCGTGGCGCTGTTGCTGGCGGATCTCGGGGTGACGCGGAGCCATTCGCGGCCGCAGGTCTCCAACGACAACCCCTTCTCCGAGGCCCAGTTCAAGACACTGACGTACCGCCCGGACTTTCCGGCACGCTTCGGCAGCCTCGAGGATGCCCGCGTCTTCTGTCAGGCGTTCTTTACCTGGTACAACGGCGAGCATCGCCACTCCGGCATTGGGCTGATGACGCCGACCGCCGTCCACGACGGGCGGGCCTCGATGGTGCGTCACGCCCGGCAGCAGGTGCTCAGTGCCCCGCCTACGCCGCACACCCCGAGCGCTTTGTGAGGAAGCCGCCCCAACCACCCAGGCTGCCTCATGCAGTCTGGATCAACCCACCGAAGGAAGAATCGGCCTCGCAGGATCGCGCAGGCGCCACGATCTCGATCGAAGACGACCGACGGGTTGCCCTAAAAGTAGCGGGGCGCTTGGTTTCATCAGATCCCGTGATCGTCTCGCCTCACGCGATCACGACGCAGACAGATGAGGTTGTACACTAAACTCCCAGGGCAAGTGTCTCAAAGTCGTTGACACGTTCCGCACCGGATGGACGGTCTGATGCGCTGCAGGCAGAGAACGAACAAGACGAGCACACTGATTCAAAGCATCTGACTGATGACTGTACGGAAGGCTCTGAGATCATCCAGATGTGTCCGAATCACCTCGTGCACCTGACCGTAGTCGATCTTCCAATACATGTGCACCAGCAGATTGCGAAACCGCGCCATCTGCTGGAGTCGCGTCGTCAGATCGGGCGACAGCAGGCCGGCTTCATGAAGTGTTCCAAAGCACCCGGCGTAGTCCTCGGGAACCTTGTGGAGGCGTTTCGCCGTCACGTGATAACAGAGGGCCAGAGCCGCCTCGATGGCGACCAGCAGACGATAACAGGCAATATCCAGGCCGTCCTGATCGGCAAGAAACTCCTCGCGCGTCAGCGGCTTGAATCGCTCCAGTCTGACGACGGAATCTTCAATCTCTGCGCAGCGTGCGCGGATGAGGTCGGCATTGAGAGTCACGCAGCATAGGCGTCCTTAGTCGCCTGCCGAAGCAACGGGCTTGCATCAAGATACCGGCACATCGTCTCTTCGATGAGCGATACCAGCCGCTCGTTATCTCTACTCATGATGAGCTGCCCTTTAAACACATGATAGAGAAAGGACGCTGGAGCCTGATTGAGGATACGGACATCGACGGGAAGTTGCGCACAGGCACTGAGACGGGCGGCCATGGTCACCATGCGCCGCATTGAGCCTTCGGGGCCGATCGCATCGAGATAGACACCCAGATCAATGTCATGAAATGATGCCGCCTCCAGAAACGACCCAAAGACGTAGGCAAACACCACGTCCCTCTCCGACGCCAACGCTTCGGCGAGCTGCAGCATGAGACTCTGGCGTCGCTCCGTCTCGATGCTGTAGCGCTGTCTCATCACGCCCCTCAGCTGCTCACATCCCGCCATCGTACGCACGGCCAACAGAGTATGCCGGACAACCTCAGGCGAGTCAATTTGAAGCATCCCGCTTCCTACGACTCACAGGCCTGCACCATTCACATACCTGCGAACGACTTCACCTCCCGCTGATCCATCACGCCGCTCCGAAACTTCATTGTGAGGCCATCCGTGACCGTCGCGGCGGACCGTGATGTATTGCAAGCGAGGTCTGTAGCCTCGGTTGACGGCAATACGCAAATGGCCTAGAGTAGGTTTTATGAGAGAGGAGCGCCTGCCATGAACACCCCAACCTCTAAGCAGAAGATTCTTCAGGCTGTCGAACTCCTGCCCGACAACGCCACTCTGGAAGATGCCATTGAGCGACTCTGCTTCCTGGCCAAAGTGGAAGAGGGCCTGCGCCAATCCACCGCAGGTGAGACGGTGCCCCACCACGATGCCGTTCGTCAGATCTTGGGATGACTCTCGTTTGGACCCGTCGAGCAATTGCCGATGTTCACAGCATCAAGCAATTCATTGCCAAGGATTCCTCTCACGCAGCACAGTTAGTGACCCAACGGCTCATTGCCGCCGTCGATCGCTTGGCGCTGTTTCCAGAATCAGGACGGATCGTCCCCGAAGTCGCCGACCCGTTGATTCGTGAGGTGATCCAGGGCTCCTACCGTATCGTGTATCGGCTGACCCGTGAAGAAGTTCACATCCTCACTGTCCATCACGCGGCCCGCCTGTTTCACATCGAGCCATGAAGGACTCACCTGCCGCCGATCCGCACTTCCCACAACTTCGTATAGAACGATCCGGTTGGACGCAGCTCGCTTTTCATGAGAACAATTGCCTCGACCGGCAGAGTGCCGATCATCACCGGCCGATCTAATACCCCGCTCTGAGCCAACGCTTGCCCGACCTGCCGCTCGCCTTCTTTGATCCTCGCGAGAGTCAGATGTGGACTGAACGATCGCCCCTCCGGCGCAAAGTTTGCTGCCTGGCAACAATCCTCAATCGCATGATGCAGGGCCGTGAACCGCTGCGCCTCGTGCCCCTGCTCCCAACTCTCGGATGGGCCCACCCAGAGCACACGTGGTTGTTGCGGGCGAGGAAAGACACCGAGTCGTTCAAGTGGAATGGCAATCGCCCGGTGCGCTGACACGGCCTGCTCGATGGCGGCTTGGAGCGATTCGATTGATTCGCCAGCTGTGTCGCCGAGGAACTTGAGCGTGAGGTGCATCGAGGCCGGCCGAACCCAACTGATCCTCACGTGGCGATCGACGGTTCGTTCGAGTCGTCGTTTCAGGTCCTGTTGAATGGTGGCGAGCGTCGTGCTCAATTCCTGTGGCAATTCGATGGCGAGAAACGCCCGGATCATCCCTGGCCCCTCTTCACCAGCCACCGGCGCAACAGATCGAGTGCCGCTTGTGAGGATCGCTGCTTGATGACGTTTCGATCACCACCGTGAAAACGGAATTCTTTGGTGAGCGCGTCGTTCGGTCCGCCGTCCACTCCCACATAGACCAAGCCCACCGGTTTCGTCTCGGTGGCCCCGCCCGGTCCGGCGATCCCGGTCACGCTCAACCCGACCGAGGTACCGCTCCGTTCACGAACGCCTCGGGCCATGGCGGCGGCAACTTCCGCGCTGACTGCCCCATGCCGATGGATCACATCCGGTGGCACTCCAAGCATCTCGGCCTTCGCGCGATTGCTATATGTCACTGCAACCCGATCCAGGTAGGCCGATGAGCCGGACACCTGCGTGAGCCGATGGCCGATCAATCCACCCGTACAGGATTCGGCAACGGCGAGGGTCAATTTCTGCTCACCGAGTAAGCGGCCGACCACCGACTCCATCGTATCGCCTTCCTCTCCATAAAGAATGTCGCAAAGGCGGTCACGGGCCTCATCGAATAACGCATCAATGCTCACAGCCCCCTGTTGTTTGATTGCCGCCGGTCCCGTCAACGACACCATGATCTCCATTGGGGAAGCGTAGATACCGAGCTGGATCGGACTGCCTTTGGGAATGAGCCCAGCGAGGCTCTGATCCACTACCGATTCCGGCACACCGGATGTGTGGAGCACCCGTCGAACCATAGGTGCCACGCCCACGGCCTTCTGATCGCGCAACCACTCCTGCAGCTTTGGCAACACGCTCTCTCTCACCATCGGCTCCATTTCACGCGGGACACCAGGCAAGGCCGCGAGAAATGATCCTTTCCAGATCAGCGCAAACCCCGGCGCCGTCCCCACCGGATTGGAGAGTACGTCCGCGCCCGCGGGAATCATGACCTGGCGGAACTGCGACCTGTTTGGCTCACGCCCCCATTCGGCCAAACGCGCAACCATCTCGTCCAATGCAACCTTGCGTCGGGCCAGTCTGCGACCAGTCGCGCGCGCCACCGCTTCGCGGGTGAGGTCATCCACCGTCGGACCCAGCCCACCCGTGATCATCACCACGCG
>JACQHN010000554.1 GCA_016199015.1 Nitrospira defluvii | reverse complement strand
GATGTGGAGCAAACAGTTCTATCATTACGGTGTTCAACTTTGGCTGGATGGTGACCCGGTTGGCCCGCCGCCACCGGCGTCTCGTCAGCATGGCCGCAACGCCGAGTGGACGCATCTATATAATCTGGATGTGCTGTCCATGCCGGATAAATGGGAATATCCCTGGTACGCCGCCTGGAATCTCGCGTTTCATTGCCTGCCGATCGCGCTCGTCGATTCACGGTTCGCCAAGGATCAGCTCGTCCTCATGCTGCGCGAATGGTACATGTATCCCAACGGGCAGATTCCTGCCTATGAATGGGCCTTAGGGGATGTCAATCCGCCGGTACATGCGTGGGCGGCGTGGCGCGTCTACAAGATCGAGAAGAAACGCAAAGGCGTGGGCGACCGCGTGTTTCTAGCGCGGGTCTTCCATAAACTCCTGTTGAATTTTACCTGGTGGGTGAATCGCAAGGATGCCGGGGGGAAGAATATTTTTCAGGGCGGGTTTCTAGGGTTGGACAACATCGGCGTCTTTGATCGGAGCGCGCCCCTCCCGACCGGCGGTCACATCGAGCAATCCGATGCGACCAGTTGGATGGGGATGTATTGCCTGAACATGTTGTCCATCGCGCTTGAGCTGGCGAGGGAAGACCGCGCATACGAAGATGTGGCGAGCAAGTTCTTCGAGCATTTTGTCTATATCTGTCGGGCGATGAACAACATCGGCAACGAGAAGATCGAACTCTGGAACAAGGAGGATGGGTTTTTCTACGATGTGCTGCACCTACCCGATGGAAAGACCTTTCCCATGAAGGTCCGGTCGATGGTCGGCCTGATTCCGCTGTTTGCCGTGGAGACCTTGGATTCCGAACTGATCGACCAGCTGCCGCGCTTCAAGCATCGCATGCAATGGTTCATTGAAAATCGTCCCGACTTCAGCCTCCACATCGAAACGCACTCGCAGGATGGAGAGGTACGTCGCTTCTTGTCGCTCGTGAACCGCCGCCGGCTGGCCAAAGTGTTGCGGTACATGTTGGATGAAAACGAATTTTTGTCGCCCCATGGTGTCAGGGCTCTGTCCCGTTACCACAAAGACCACCCCTACGTGTTCTCCTCGATGGGGGTAGACTATTGCGTCGAGTACCAACCGGCGGAGTCCACCACCGGTCTCTTCGGAGGCAATTCCAATTGGCGGGGCCCCGTGTGGTTCCCGGTGAACTATCTGCTGATCGAATCTCTCCAGAAGTTTCACTATTTTTTAGGCGACACCTTTACCGTCGAGTATCCGACGGGATCCGGAAAGAAATTCAATCTGGCCGAAGTGGCGGGCGAACTGTCGCGCCGCCTGACGCATACCTTCCTGCGCGGACCGGATGGCCGGCGTCCCGTCTATGGCGGGGCTGAGAAGTTCCAGCAGGACCCGCACTGGCGTGACCTGGTGCTGTTCTACGAATATTTCCATGGCGACAACGGTGCCGGCATCGGCGCGGGCCACCAGACCGGCTGGACCGGACTCGTGGCCAAGTTGATTCAGCAGTCGGGGGAGTAGGGTGTTGAAGATCGATTCGAGACGCTGCCAAGACCTTGAACGAGCGCTCAGTCTTGAATGGCTGGAGACGAATGGGCGAGGCGGCTATGCCTCGGGGACCGTCGCCGGGGCGAATACTCGCCGCTATCACGCCTTGCTGCTGGTCGCCAGACATCCACCGGTCGATCGTGTGGTCCTGGTGAATCACCTTGAGGAATGGGTGGAGGCCGGCGGGCACTTCTTCCCGCTATCGACGAATCTCTATCGCGGCGCAGTCCATCCGGAAGGCTACCGGCATTGCGAGGGGTTTTCTGCGGACCCTTGGCCGACATGGCGCTACGCGTCTGACGGAATACAGCTTGAGCGGGAAGTGTTGTGCCCGCATGGCCGCGACATGGTCGTCGTACGGTGGCGCCTGGTCGACAACGCACCGTCCGGCATGGTCCTGCGAGTGCGACCGATGCTCTCGGGCCGCGATTACCATGCGACCCATCACGAGAACGCCGGAGTCCATAGCCAGGCCACCATCGAGGAAGGGCAGGTGACCTGGCAACCCTATGATGGCTTGCCGCCGGTGCATGCCTTTCACAATGGACAGTATCGGCATGGGCCGGATTGGTATCGCGATGTGCAGTATCAGATTGAGCTCGAGCGCGGGCTTGACCCAGTGGAGGACTGGTGGTCACCGGGCGAATGGGTGTATAGCCTGGTTCCTGGAACGGCTGCTGAGCTTGTATTGACCACCGAGAATCTTCTGTCCGTCGATGTTGGGCAAATCATGGCTCAGGAGCGCCGCCGTCGCGAAGAGATACAGGAAGCTGTGCCGACGGACGACCGGTTGACGCGCAGACTCTGGACCGCGACCGCCGCATATCTTGTGAAACGAGGAGACCGGCAGACCGTGATTGCAGGGTATCCGTGGTTTACCGACTGGGGTCGGGACACCTTCATTGCCTTGCCGGGGCTCTGCCTGGTAACAGGCCGATATGACATCGCCCGGCAGGTGATCGAGGCGTTCGCCTCGCAGGTGTCGCAGGGCATGGTGCCGAATCGATTCCCCGATGTGGGCGAACAGCCTGAGTACAACACGATCGATGCCTCACTGTGGTTCGTCCACGCTGTGGGCCGCTATCTGTCCTACAGCCGAGACCTCGCCGGGGTGCGCCAGACAGCGTGGCCAGCGGTCAAACAGATTCTGGAGGGGTATCGTCATGGGACCAGGTTCGGAATCCGGATGGATGACGATGGGATGATCATGAGCGGAGCGGACGGCGCACAGCTCACCTGGATGGATGCCAAGATCGGCGACTGGGTGGTCACACCACGAGAAGGCAAGCCGGTAGAAATTCAGGCCCTCTGGGTGCGGGCGCTGGCGGTGGCGACTGAATTAGCGACGCAATTCGGCGAACCAGACTATGCGGCGCAATGCCGGGGGGATCGTGTACGTGCCATTGAGTCGTTTCGCGCCCGATTCTGGTACCAGACCGGAGGGTATCTATTCGATGTGGTGGACGGGCGGACCGGAGACGATGCGTCGCTCCGCCCAAACCAGATCTATGCGGTGGCCTTGGATGATCAGCTGGTCACTGAACCACAGGCGAGACAAATTCTACAGGTGGTGAAAGAGCGATTGCTCACACCAGTCGGGTTGCGCACGCTGGCGCCGGAGGATATCCGATTCTGTGCGTCCTATCAGGGTGGGGTGTCCGAGCGAGACGGTGCGTACCATCAAGGCACCGTGTGGCCCTTTCTCCTCGGTCCGTTCGTGACGGCTTGGGTGAAGACGTATGGCGCCAGTCCGGCAGTACGATGCGAGGCGCGAACGTTGCTCGACGGATTACTCGATCATCTCGATGAGGCCTGTGTGGGCCAGGTGTCGGAGATCTTCGACGGTCAGAAGCCGTACCAGGCTCGTGGCTGTTGCGCGCAAGCCTGGTCGGTGGCTGAACCGTTACGCGCCTTGATCGAGGACATTGGAATTATTCGAGAGGGGCTGCCTGTCACGCGCTGAGTCATCCCTGGCTGGGATGTACCATCCTCGTACAATGCCGCGCCCGTGGCTGTTCCGCGACCTTCGACCTGCCGAGATCTTTTCTCCACTCTCCCGCCCGAAATCTTGACAGTGAGAGAAATGATCCGGTAAGGATAAGAGCGATCACCCGACATACTGCCTATGAAATCTGCATTGCTCATATGTTTTGGCCTCCTCGTGGCCGGTTGCCAATGGTTTCAGCCGTCTGGGCAGACGTCCGCTCCACGATCGGTCTCCGTCATGTCGATG
>JACQHN010000562.1 GCA_016199015.1 Nitrospira defluvii | reverse complement strand
AGCTGGCCGCGCAGTATCTCTTCCTCTATCTGTCCTCCGGCGGCTCGCCGGACACCTTGGACAATTTCGTGGACTACGGGTACCAGCGGCTCAATATCTGGCTGCAACTGAAGACCGGAGACAACCAGGACATGATCGAGGTCATGGAGCGAGTCACCCGCTATGTGACGGCGCACCCGCTCCCGGGGGTTCATGTCGAGATGACCGGCCCGACGTACGTCAACGTGGTGTGGCAGCAGGTGATGGTCACTGGCATGCTCGGCTCCTTTGCGGGCTCGGTCTTGACGGTCCTGCTGATCATGGCGATCGAGTTTCGCTCGCTGCTCTGGGCGGTGATCGGGGTGGTCCCACTGCTAAGCACCATCTTCGTCTCGTACGGGCTGCTGTTTTTCATCGGCAAAGAAATCGATATGCCGATTGCGGTGTGCTCCTCGCTGGCCCTCGGGATCGGCGTGGACTTTGCCATCCACTTTATCTTCCGATTCCGGGAACGCTACCGGCAGGAACGGGATCTTCAAAAAAGCTTGCAGTGGACCTTCGGCGAGCCGGCGGTGGGGATTCTCCGGAACGCGCTCCTTCTTTTCCTGGGGTTTGCCGTGATGCTCGCGGCACCGCTGGGCCCCTACGTGACGGTGGGAGCCTTCACTGCCATTGACATGTTGGTGGGTGCCCTTGCCACATTGCTGCTGCTGCCCGCCCTGATCGTGCTGCTGCGCCGGGTGCTTTTAGCCAAGGAGGCGTGAGGGAGGGGACTGGCTCGGGGACTGTCGCCCTTCTTTGCGCCGCAGGCGGCGACTGTCCCCGTTCCGGGAGGGGGACAGGCACCTGCCGGGAGGCAGGAGCCAGTCCCCGTGGTGCCTGTCCCCGTTGCACAAGGAGGTGTGACGTGATCTGGAAAGTGTGGCTAGTAATGCTCGCGGTGAGCGTGGCGGGTCTCCTGACGGGGACAGGCACGCCTTCGGCGAGCCAGTCCCCTGGAGCCAGTCCCCTCGAGGACGCGGCCTCGCTTGTTCGACAATCCCAAGCAGCCTTCCACCGTGCCGGCACAGACCTCAAAGCCCGCGTGAAGATGACACTGCTCACAAAAGATGGCCAGCAGCGCCTCCGGGACCTGATGATGCTCCGGAAGAACGAGGCAGGAGGCAACCAGCGGTACTTTCTGTACTTTCACGGTCCGGCGGATGTGCGGGGCACCGTATTTATGGTCTACAAGTACCCCGACCGGGAGGATGACCGCTGGCTATTCCTTCCGGCGCTCAACCTGGTCCAGCGCGTCGCGGCACGCGACAGCCGATCGAGCTTCGTGGGCTCCGACTTCTCCTACGAGGATATTTCCGGGCGTGATGTAGAAGCCGATACCCACAAGGTGCTCCGAGCTGAGGCGCTGGAAAGCCGGCAGACTGTGGTCATTGAGAGCGTGCCGACGCGAGAAGCCGACTACGCCAAAAAGGTGAGCTGGATTGACCAGGTTACCTTTCTTCCATTGAAGGAAGAGTACTACGACGTGCAAGGCGCCCTGTACAAGGTCTTCACGGCCGATGAGATCCGGGACGTGCAGGGATTGCCCACGATCACGAAACGCACGATGACCAACGTGAAGACGGGGCATAAAACCGAGGTGGTGTTCGAGAGCGTGGCTTACAACGTCGGCCTTGGCGACGAGGTTTTCACCGAACGGGCGCTGCGGAAGCCTCCGGAAAAATGGCTCAAGTAAGGGGACTGGCCCGCTTCTGCTCGGGCCTGTCCCCGTCCGACCGGGACAGGCACCGGCCTGCGGCCGGAGCCAGTCCCAGCGGGTGCCTGTCCCCCTCTCGGAGGGCGGACACGAGAGGACAAGGCTAAGGGGTGCGGGGATGCTTGGACGAGTCATCTTCCTGGTCTGTGCACTCTTCTGTTTTCACACCATATCCCTTCTGCCTCACCCTTCACGCGCCTGTGCCGAGGATCTGTCCCTTCATGGGTTTCTACAGGCCAACTACTCGGCGCGGCTCACAGGGCTGCAACCTCCTACCTCTGAGGGCGGCGACTTCCTGTTTGGGGAGGAACGGTTCCAACTGCGGCTGGATAAATCCGGCGAGAAAGGGCGGCTGTTTATTCGAACCGATTTCTTCCACGATGCCGTCGCCAATCGGCCCGATCTCGAAGTGCGGGAAGCATACGTGGATACCAGCATGGGGGGATCTGATGTGCGGGTCGGACGCCAGCTCCTGATCTGGGGCACCGGTGACTACCTGTTCATCAATGACATCTTCGCCAAGGACTGGGGCGCGTTCTTTTCCGGAAGACCCGTCGAGTATCTTCGCGTGCCCCAAGATGCGCTCAAACTTGACCTGGGCACCAGAACAGTCTCGGCCGAGATTGTCGTGATGCCGTTCTTCCAGGCCGACAAGCTCCCCTCACGCGACCGGTTTTATCAGTTTGATCCATTTCCGGGTGCGGCGAGGACCACGCAAGAGCCTGGGATGAGATACGGGAATACGGAGTGGGCCGCCAGGATTTACGGGAGCGCGGGGGGATTTGATACAGCACTGTATCTCTATCACGGCTTTTTTCGCATGCCGGCGCTCCAGGCTGATCCCCCCCTCCCTTCCCCTCCCCCTCCAGGGGGGAGGGCTGGGGTGGGGGTGACAGAGACGTTCCCACGGCTTGCCGTCTATGGAGCGAGCACCAGAGGGAACGCGTTGGGCGGGGTAGTGAGCGCGGAGATCGGCTACTACGACTCGCTCAATGATCAATCCGGCCACAATCCGGCCATCCCGAACAGTTCGTTCCGGTATCTCGTGGGGTATCAACAGCAACCCTGGGAGGATTTCACCGTTGGTCTGCAATACTACGGGGAACTGATGTCCCACTACGATGCGTACCGGGCCACGTTGCCGTCCGGCTTCCCAGGTCAGGACCAGCACCGGCAGCTCATGACTCTCCGGCTTACGCAACTCTTCTGGAACCAGACCCTCCGGGTGGGGCTGTTCGCCTTCTACAGCCCTACGGATCAAGACTACTACCTGATTCCCGAAATCCGGTACAGCATCAGCGACAACCTGTGGATGTCAGCGACCGGGAATATTTTCGGAGGACGTCGCCCCACGACCTTCTTTGGGCAGTTGGACGCGAACGACAATCTGGCAGTGACCATGCGGTATGAGTTCTGACAGAGATTTTGCGGGAGATGACCGCCGATGCCCGTTGTGACGGTCTTTGAAGAGCATGCGCAGAAATATGACGAATGGTTCAATGTGCACGAGTCGGTCTATCAGGCTGAAATCGCCGCACTCCGGAAGTTCGTTCCTCGCACTGGCCTGGGCATCGAAGTCGGTGTGGGGACCGGGCGCTTTGCAGTTCCGCTCGGCGTCCAGT
>JACQHN010000551.1 GCA_016199015.1 Nitrospira defluvii | reverse complement strand
TGCGCGAGCAGCTCATCCGTGACGCCAAAGAGGGCACGAAACACGATTTCGGCAAAAACATCATTCCCCGCATGATCAAAGAAAACCGGGTCTATGCCTTTAAGTTCCAGGACGAGAACAAGAAGGCCGTAAAATACTGGCGCGACATCGGCACGCTCGACGCCTATTGGGAAGCCAATATGGACCTCGTGGCGGTCGATCCGCTGTTCAACCTGTACGATCAGGAATGGCCCATCCGCACCTATCAAGGACAATTTCCTCCGGCCAAGTTCGTCTTCGCCCAGGACTTCCAGGGCGGCCGCATGGGAGTGGCGCTCGACTCCATCGTGTGCGGCGGCTGCATCATTTCAGGCGGCCGAGTGCAGAACTCGGTTCTCTCCCCTAACGTCCGCGTCCACGACCATGCCGATGTGCGGGAGTCCGTCGTGATGGAGAATGTGGTGATCGGGGAGCATACCCGCATCCGACGCGCGATCATCGACAAAGACGTCATGATCCCACCCAAAACCGAGATCGGCTTCGACCCGGTCGCGGACCGCCAACGATTCAAAGTCACTGATTCCGGCCTGGTCGTCATCTCAAAGGGAATGAAACTGCATGCCGCCGTCGATCCATCCGGTTGATCTGGTTGCGACCCTCCGCCAAAAAAATCTGACTCCTGCGATTATCTTTCTCACCTCGAGACGGGCCTGCGACGAAGCGATGCAGGCCTTCGAGCGCAGCCAAGTCGTGTTGCCCAAATCCCGGCAAGAACAAATCGCCGGGGTACTGACCCAAGTCACGGCACAGTTTCCCAGCATCGCGGAACACCCGCTCATCGGCACCGTCCAACGCATCGGCGTCGCGGCACATCATGCCGGACATCTGCCGTCCTGGAAAATCGCCGTCGAAGAACTCATGCGCACCGGCTCTCTGGACGCCGTCTTCGCGACGACAACACTCGCCGCCGGTGTCGACTTCCCGGCCCGCACGGTGGTCGTCACGCAATCCAGCATCCGCAAAGCGCGGGACTTCACCGATCTGACGGCCAGCGAAATCCAGCAGCTCGCCGGACGCGCCGGCCGCCGCGGCAAGGATCTGGTGGGATTTGCCGTCATCACCCCGTCACCCTATATCGATCTGACGGTCTTGACCAAAGGACTCACGGGGCAACCGGAAGCGATCCACAGCCAATTTGTCATCAGCTATCCGATGGTCTTGAACTTGCTCAAAGCGCACCCGCGCGAACAGATTCAGTCGATCCTGGCGAAGAGCTTTGCACAGTTTCAATTGAACCAGCGCACCGCCGTGCTCGAAACCAAACTCGACGCACTGCGCGCCGAGATGGAACCCTTCGGACCACGGGTTTGCTCGGATTGGATCACGCAATGGCAAATTTTTGACCAGGCACGGAAACGGAAAAAACCCCGAGGGCTCGCAGCCAGGCAAGAATCGCCGGATGTTGCGGCACGCCTGAACTTTCTCACACCGGGACGGGTGATCGGACTGGTGCGGGGACGCGGCATTATTCTCCGCCAGTACCGCAGCAAAGGCCAGCACGCGCCGATGGTCACGCTCTTGCGGGAAGGCGGCGCCCTCAACGAATGTCCCGCCTCGATCGTCACGCAGGTGTTCGATCGCACCTATGAATGCGAAGAAACGTCCACCTATCCCTGGACGTCCCCCCAGTCGCTGGAGCAGCTGACGCATCACCTTGCGGACCTTCCGCCACGGCTACCGATTTTGCCGATCCTGACTCATCCGGAAGAAGACGTGCCCCTCGACAGTTCCATTATTCATACCCTGGGCGACTTTCCCTGCCCGTCCTGCCCGTCACGGCAGGCCTGCCAACGCGATTTTCCACGGGCCTCGCGGGTTCGCCAAGAGATCCACCGGCACACGAAGTCGATCCAAGCTCTCCAAACCAGTTTGTGGCACCGCTTTCAGGAACGGATCGATGTCTTGGAGCGATTCGGCTATCTCAACGCCACGGCGCAACTCACTGCCGACGGCGAGTGGGCGCGGCTGATTCGCATCGATCACTCCCTCTTGATCACGGAACTGATTCGCGCCGAAGCCTTCGGAGCGATCGACCCGCCCTTGCTCGCCGCCATCATGGCCAGCATCGCCCATGACGACGATCGTCCCGGCTCGTTTCCGCGCGGCAGTACCGGTCTCGTGACACTGTTGTTTCAGGTCCGCAAGCTGGCGGAGAGTCTCATGCCCCACGAGGAGCCGCCGATGCTCCGAGCCGACGTCGCAGCCTTGACGGAACGGTGGGTGGCGGACCAGACCCTGACGTGGATCGGGCTCGCCCGGCTCACGACCATGGCCGAGGGCGACATGTTCCGGCTGTTCGCGCGCACGATCGAGTTTCTGTCTCAACTCAAGACCCTGAAAGGCACACATCCCTCCCTGGCGGAGTCGGCAGCTCAGGCCATTGCCGCCATGCGGCGAGGTGTGCTGGAGGAACTACCGTGAGCAGGGTGTGGCTCGCTCGGGAGGCGTCGCTCGCAACAGGATGCTCCACCAGGCGCCTCTCCATGCGCTTCACGCTTCACGTTTCACGCTTCACAAGGCTCACATGACGACCCACGAACTAGAACAGCTGCTGCTTCAACAACCCGTCTCCCTGCTGCATCGACTCGCGCGCGGACGCATCAGTCGACACTTTCGGTCAGGCAAACGCAAGCTCATCGATCTGCTGTTGCACGCCTCTGAAGAGAACCGCCCTGGCCTGGAATCTGATCTGATGGCGCTGATCGAAGAGCAGACGCGCCGTCAACCGGTGGCGCCGGCCGAGACACTCCCCCAGGCGCAGACCAAATCGCGACCCGTGGCATCCCCCACGGCCCAGCGCCCCCACAAGACCGAAGACCACGGCCACCATGAGTCGCCCGTGTCGCTTCATGAATGGTTGTCAGGCATCGGCGTGCCGCCGCCGCAACCGTTTGTGCCGGATGCATGGCAGGTAGATGCGCTCGCGCGGCTCGCCGAGACCGACGTCGTCGTCAGCGTGCCCACAGGGAGCGGGAAAACCTATGTCGCCATCGAAGCCACGGCGCGCGCGATGCGGGAGAATCGCACCGTCATTTACACGTCGCCGCTGAAGGCGCTTTCGAACACCAAATTTACCGAGTTCTCACGCTTGTTCGGCCCAGACCAGGTGGGAATTCTCACGGGTGACCGCCGCGAGAACGCGCAAGCGTCCCTGCTGATCATGACCACTGAAATTTTACGCAATCTGCTCTACGATGCGGCCGGAGGGGAAATCGATGTCCGGCTGGACACGCTAGGGCTGGTGATTATGGATGAATCACAATATTTGGCCGACCCGGAACGCGGCGTCGTATGGGAAGAAACCTTGATCTTCTGTCCGTCGCAGGCACGGCTCCTACTCTTGTCTGCCTCAATCGGAAACCCCCAGGATATTGCCGATTGGTTGACCGCCATCCGTCCCACCCCCTGCTCACTGATTCGCCATACGAAACGCTCCGTTCCGCTCCGAGCCGGCTACCTACACCCGAATGAAAAGCTGACCCCGTTGTTTCGGACCGCCGGCATCCCTTATGGACAACCCCACCTCCTTCATCCGGAAGCCAAACGGCTGTTCGCCGAGTACGAAGAAGAAACCGGTCCCTCGCGCGGCCGCTAGCCCGCATGATTCACGAAGACTTCTACTACAACCGC
>JACQHN010000550.1 GCA_016199015.1 Nitrospira defluvii | reverse complement strand
TCGATCAGCGGGGCGTCGTCGAGTGCGGTCGGCACCAGGAGCTCTTTCGGTGGTTGCCCTTCTTTGTTGTAGAACTGCTCAATCGCGGAGCGGACCAACTCTTCGTCGCCAGCATCGCCGGACTGGGGCCAGAAGAAATCTTTGCGTCCGATCAGCAAGCCTCCGCGCACAAACAGCAGTTGGAGGTCTGCCGCCGTCCCCTGTCGGGCCAAACCGACCACATCTTGATCGGCGGCGCTGATCTGGGTGATACGTTGTTTCTCAAGGGTGCGTTCGACATTGAAGAGTCGGTCCCGCAACCGGGCGGCTTCTTCGAACTGCTCCCGCTCCGCCGCCCGCTCCATCTCCTCTCGAAGGCTGTCCAGCAATTCCCGGTCTCGTCCTTCGAGAAACTGGCGGACTTGCTTCACGATCAGGTGATAGTCGTCCCGAGATTGGTTGCCGATGCAGGGCGCCATGCATCGCTTGATCTCGAATTCGATGCAGGCGCGTTCGGCTTTGCCGTTGATGTCGATTTCGCAGGTGGCCAGTGGGAACACCTTCCGGATGACCTTCAACGTTTCGCGCAGCGCTCCGGCCGGCGTGTAGGGTCCATAGTACAGCGCGCCGTCTTTCTGCACGCGCCGGACGATCGAGAGCCGCGGAAAGTCTTCTTTGATGGGCAGACGCAGGTAGGGGTACTGCTTGTCGTCCCGGAGGACCACGTTGAAACGTGGGCGGTGACGCTTGATCAGGTTGCTTTCGAGGATCAGCGCTTCCAGGACGGATCGAGTGACAATGGTTTCGAGATCCGCGATCTCGTTGACGAGCAGGCTGGTCTTCGGTGTCTGGTCGCTGCCCTTTTGGAAATAGGAGCGGACCCGGTCAGCCAGAACAGCGGCCTTGCCGACGTACAGAATCTCCTTCTTCTCATTCTTAAAGAGATAACAGCCGGGTTGTTCCGGCAAGTGGGCGAGTTTGGATTGGAGGAGATCAGGAGATGTGGCCATAGAGCAATCAGTTGTCAGCTATCAGGAAATTGCGGAGAGGTACCGAATGATTCTAACGGTCGGCGAAAACGTTCCGCAACTTCGCTCGAAGGCTGACGGCTGATCGCAGACTGCTGAAGGCTTGATTACCGCAGCGTTCTCACAAACGACGGGCTCAGGGCGCCTCGGGCAACTTCTGCTACGGGCCCCTTCATCGTCAAGATGAAATCATGAGCGACTTCGATGTTGAGCATCCCCCCCGGCATCTTGACCGTGACCGGGCTTTTGACCAAGCCGAGCCGGACGGCAGCGCTGGCGGCGGCGCAGGACGAGGAACCGGAGGCTTGAGTTTCTCCCGCGCCTCGCTCCCAAATAAGAATGAAAATCTCCTTCGGACCGGTCGGTACCGCCAGTTGAACGTTGGTGCGTTTGGGAAACAAAGAATGGTTCTCCAGGGCAGGCCCGAGCGTCAGCAGGTCTTCTCGACTCCAAGTCTCTCCGGCCTTCTTGAAGAGCACGCAATGGGGGTTGCCGACGCTGACGCCCGTGAATTGGAGCGGTCGCCCTGCTGCCTCGATGGGAACTTGGATCAGTTCGTCCATGGGGAGCGTGCAGGGAAGGGCTGCCGGTTGAAAGGAGGCCTGCCCCATTTCGACGGTGGCGGCAGCAGCATCGCCATGGCGATCGAGATGGAGTGCGATGGATACCAGGCCGCCCTTGGTCTCGACGGTAAACTGTTTTTTCTTGGTCTTGCCGGTCGCGTGGAGATAGCGGGCGAAGATGCGCAATCCATTGCCGGATTTCTCGGCCTCGCTCCCATCGGGGTTGAAGATGCGTAGGCCAAAATCGGCTTTTTTCGATGGGGCCAGCGCGAGGATGCCGTCACTGCCCAGGCCCCAGTGACGATCGCAGATGCCGCGGATTTTACCGGCGGTGAGCTTGAACGTCAGCTCGGTGGGGTCCATGACGAGATAGTCATTGCCGAGTCCGTGCCCGCGAAAAAACCCGTTCTTCATCTGCGCACTCCTTTTCGTCGCTCGTCGTTCGTGAAACGTGAAGCGAGGGAACAATACTTGGACAGATCCGAATTCGTCAATGGGTTCGTATGCGCGGGCAATTGGTGCGGGGGCGATCAGGAGCGCAAATCACTCGCCTGCGAACGACGAGCGACGCTTCACGAGTGACGAATGACGGGGCTTACACGCGCGCTGTCCCAGGCGGGCGCTCAATGAGTTCAACTTCGTAGCCGTCCGGCGCATCAATGAAGATAAAGCGACTGCCGGAGGATGTGCGCGTGGGGCCGTCGGTAATCTTGACCTGTTTGGATTCCAATGCTCGGATCGTGTCATCCAGGTTGTCGACTTCAAAGGCAAGGTGAACCAAATCCTCTTGTACGGTCACGGGCCCACTCGCAGGAAAACTGCAGAGTTCGATGAGTTCCTCGCTATTGGGCACTTTCAGGAAGGCCAGATGTGACCCGCGCGGCGACACTTTGCGTTCCATCACCTCCAGACCCAACACCTCCTGGTAGAACTGGATGGTTTGATCCATATCGGTGACCCGCATGCGGGTGTGGAGAAGCTTGCGAACTTTCATGGTTCCTCTCCTAATAAGAGCGTATCGCAGGGAGCGTAGAGCTTATGGCCGGAAGGAAATGATCTCTGGTGGGCCTTTGTTCGTGCCATACGCCATTAGCTATAAGCCATCAGCTCTCCCTCGCCGGTCCGGCCGTCTTGCGAAGCAGAATCTCCGCGTAGCCAGGAATAAGAAAATTCGGCATGGGACCGATCTCCTTGTAGCCTTGCTTGCGGTAGAAGGCGCG
>JACQHN010000549.1 GCA_016199015.1 Nitrospira defluvii | reverse complement strand
TATACAACAGCAACTTCATGGCTTCTTTCGATCTCCGTGGATCTCCTGCAGTAGTTTCTGGGCAGCATCGGCATCCTCATAGGGCGCCGTAATGACCAATACTTCGTCCAGCTTTGACAGATCGACCTCCGGCTCGATTTCCGCGGACTGAAACAAATCTCCCTCTGACTTTTCCACCTGCGTCAGCCCGCCGATTGCCAAGCCCCTCGGAAAGGCGCCCGTCAGCCCAGAGGTGACAATTCGGTCGCCTGGCTGAACCCGCGACAGGAGAGGAATATACTTGAGCCGCGCGCGCCCATGGCTGGTGCCTTCGACGATACCCTCGTCGCGGGTCCGCTGCACCAGGCCCGCAATCGCATTGTTCGGATCGGTGACCAACAACACCACCGACGAGGTGGAGTTGGTTTTTACGATGCGTCCCACGACACCGGCGGGGGTGACGACGCCCATTTCTGGACGCACGCCGTCACTCTCACCTTTGTTGAGAATCACGCCTCGATACCAGTTCGTGGCGTCCCTCCCGATCACTTGAGCCGCCACGGTGCGGGAGGATGATTGCTGTTTGAAGTTCAACAAGGTCTCATATCGCTGCGTGGCCGCCACGGAGTCCCGCAGCTGATTATTCTGTCCTTTGAGCAATTCGATATCGCGACGGAGCTGGCGGTTCTCTTCACGGACGCCCTGCAGGGCAAGGTATCCATCCCAGGTTTCGGAGATGCCGTGATCGAGAGAGGAGAACGCCGCGAGCGGAAGACTGAGGATCTGTCCAAGCGGTCCACCGACGTACTGCAGCAACCCCTGACTTTGACTAGGAAGAAGGAAGAGGGCGGCGAGCAAGAGGGCGAACAGCACTATGGCGAGACGCCGGGTGCCGTATGTCGAGCGCGATATAGCCATCCACACTCAGGATGGAGTTCATCGTGCGGTACTGCACTGCGACATGACCGATACCTTGCGAAGGAGATCCAACTCGTCAAGAATCTTCCCGACCCCCAGCACCACGGAGGTCAGCGGGTCATCGACCGTAATGATCGGAAGATTCGTTTCTTCACGAAACCGAGTGTCCATTCCCTTGAGCAAGGATCCGCCGCCAGTGAGCACGATACCGCGATCGATGATGTCTCCGGCCAATTCAGGTGGTGTGTTTTCTAGCGCCACCTTGATGGCATTCACGATCGTTCCAATAGGTTCCTGCAACGCCTCTCTGACTTCGGCATCATCCACCACTAAGGTTCGAGGGATGCCGGAAATCAAATCACGTCCTTTGATCATCATGGTCTTGCGTTCCTCGAACGGGTAGGCTGAGCCGATCTCGAATTTAATACGCTCCGCCATATGCTCGCCGATGAGGAGATTATATTTTTTCTTAATGTAGTTCATGATGGCATCGTCCATTCGGTCGCCGGCCACCTTGACCGACTCGCTGTACACGATGCCGCCGAGCGAAATGACCGCAATGTCCGTCGTGCCGCCGCCGATATCCACGACCATGTTGCCCGACGGCTCGGTAATCGGCAGTCCTGCGCCGATAGCCGCCGCCACCGGTTCTTCGATCAAATACACCTCGCGGGCGCCTGCCAGTTCGGCGGAATCACGGACGGCGCGCTGTTCCACCTGCGTGATCCGCGACGGCACGCCGATGATAATGCGTGGTCGCACGAATGCCGTCCGATTATGCGCCTTCTGAATGAAGTGGCTCAGCATCGCTTCGGCCATCTCGAAATCTGCGATGACGCCTTCCTTCATCGGACGTACCGCGAGTATGTTGCCCGGGGTGCGTCCCAGCATGCGCTTCGCGTCGGCGCCGACCGCCATCACGCGTCCAGTTTTTCTTTCGACGGCGACAACGGAAGGCTCATTGAGAACAATGCCCTTCCCCTGGACATACACGAGGGTCGTCGCCGTCCCCAAATCGATCGCCAGATCGTTGGAGAACCACCCGAACATGTCACTCATGAAGCCCACTCGGACTCTCCCTTCACGCCATTCATGCGATCAGCAGCGACCTATTCACTCAATCCGGCACATCCAGCTGTCCGCTCTCAAGCACTTGGGTCTTCGCGATCTCGTCACCCAGTCGCCGGCCCTGCTCGTTTCCAATCACCAATAACGCTTCAAGCGAAAGTACTGCGCCCCACCCGATCCATCCCACATAGGGTATTTCGAACGCCAATTGGGCAAGGCCACAGGGCAGATTGCGGATAATCGACTCTTTGAATCCCGCCGGGTCACGAGTACGTGGCACAATGGTTTGCAACCCGATCAGCCGCTTCCCGACACTTCGACCGCCCCCAAAGCCGTCGGCCAGCAATATGTAGGCGAGTCCGGCAAGAACACCGACCGGTGGGACCAGTTTACTCGCCGCGGCCACGATCAGGAGATCGATCACTTTGGCGATGAATCGGTTCAGCACCTGGGCTTTCGGATAGACGCCCAGTTCGACTGGGCTTTGCCCGGTTGCCTCCTCCGCCAATGAAGATCTCCCCGCTTGATTCACACTATAGCAAATCTCTCTGATCCGCACAAACAAAGTTGCAATCTTGCCGCACCCGCAGCCGCCATTCTTCCTCCTCTTGCCTTTATTGTCGGCGCTGAGTAGAATCCACGAAACCTTGCCGACAAGAGGCGATCTCGATGCTTAAACTGTTACGCGAAGCAGCGCACGACTATCCGTGGTTTCTCAAATCCATCATGGGCGTTCTCGCCCTCGCATTCGTCATTACCATGGGATGGTGGGGATTTGGCCAGCAGAGCGGCAACGTCGTCGCCTCCGTCGGGGACCAATCCGTCCCGCTGGATGAATTCCGCCGCGCCTACGAAAATACGTATCGCTTCTACAAAGACAAGGGACAGACCGACATCAAGGATGAATTCCTCAAGCAATTTGTGCTGGAGCAGCTCATCGACAACCGCATGTGGCTGCACGTAGCGAAGGACATGGGGCTCACCGTCTCCGACGAAGATCTACGTAGGGCGATCATGCAACGAACGGAGTTCCAACGGAACGGCACGTTCGACCCCGAGGCCTATCGCAGGTTGCTGGCGGCGAATCGTTTGACCCCCTCTTCCTTTGAAGCCATGGAAGCCAAGGATATTCTCACCAATAAAGCTCGGTTGGTCGTCATGGATGCGGTGGCCCTCACGCCGTCTGAATATTCAGAGGCGCAGGCACTCGTCACCCGCCAGGAGGAAACAGATCCGGCCAAGGTCGATGCGGCCAAGGAGCGGATTTTTCAGAGCTTCCTCTTTCAGAAGCAGCAGCGGGCGCTGATGGCCTATACCGAATCGATGAAGAGCAAGGTCCCCGTCAAGATCCACAAAGAGCTTATGTAGCGCCTGCCCATCCCGTTCCGATCAGCATCGCATCGCCATAACTATAAAACCGGTACCGTTGAGCCACCGCTTCTTCATAGGCGGCGCGGAGCGGACCTACTCCCACCAGGGCCGAAACCAGCATCAACAACGTGGTTCGCGGCAGGTGAAAATTCGTCACCAGCGCGTCAATGACCTGGAACTCAAACCCAGGTGTGATGAACAGCTCGGCAGGCCCCTCAAATGGTACGATGCCGGCCCCGCCTCGAGCTGCCGTTTCCAGTGCACGCACCACGGTCGTTCCAACCGCCACCACACGGTTCCCGCGCTCCCGTACCCGGCGAATCTGCTCCACGGTGTGAGCGGACACCTCCACTCGTTCTGCCAGCATACGGTGATCTTCGATCCGCTCACTTTTCACACTTCGAAATGTGCCGGGACCCACATGCAAGGTGACTTGCGCCAGCTCGATCCCATTCCCAATCAAGGCCTGCACCAACTCGCGCGTAAAATGTAGGCCGGCAGTGGGTGCGGCGATGGCTCCCTCGTGCTGAGCAAACATGGTTTGGTACCACTGCAGATCGTCCTGCGTCGGCAGGCGTTTGATGTAGGGGGGGAGCGGCATCGTGCCGGCTGCCTGCATGAGATCGTACACACTCGACCGGCCCGTGACCTTCAGCATGGTTCGCGCCTGGCTACGCTCTAAAATCTCTCCGCAGCCTCCGTCTGGAAACTCGACCATGGAGCCAGGCCGGAATCGTCCTTTGATGAGCACTTCCCACACACCCTGCCCAAGATCTTGAACAAAGAGCAGATCGATCAGTTTTCCCGTCGAGTGAACGTGGGCCGGGACTCGTGCCGGCATAACCTTGGTATTATTCACCACCACGAGGTCGCCCGGTTGCAGCAGCGACGGAAGATCGGCGACGTGACGGTGCCTCCGCGTCCCACTTACGCGTTCCACCACCAGCATCCGTGCGCGATCGCGCGGGATGACCGGATGATCGGCCACCAGTGCTGGGTCAAAGGGAAAATCGAACTCGCTGAGCAGCATCAGGGGGTTGGAATGGCCGGCGTCATCAACTGCGAGAGCGCCGCGTTGTGCAACTCGGTCCCTGGATAGTAGTACTGGAGAATACTGTTATAAGAATAACCGAGCTCAGCCAACTCCTTTGCACCCCATTGGCACAGCCCGACGGCATGGCCCGCGCCGTAGCCGGTAAACGCCACCTCGGCCCCGATCGATTCGACCTCGAACTGGGTACTCGGAATGACGGTATACCCCACCGCCTTACGAAGGTCCTCTCCTCGCAACACCGTCTCTCCGCCCGAGTGCAAAATCCTGAGCCGCGCCACCCGTCCGGCACGGCTATAGGCAATCGGAGTGATGGTGGCGATCGTCCCGACGGAAAATCCCTGACGCCGTAAGTTCTGCTCCAACTGATCGATCTTCACGCTGGCTTTCCACTGGTAGTAGGGCGACTCGATATCGAACGGACATTCGACACCCTTGAGGTAAGGCAGGTCTTTGTTTGCCCACACATTGACGGCATCCTCAGTTGGGCCCGCCGCAG
>JACQHN010000561.1 GCA_016199015.1 Nitrospira defluvii | reverse complement strand
GATCATGGCGATGTTGATCATTCTCTTGCTCTGCCTGGCTGTGTGGATGACACCTCACTCTCTCGTCGCCAGCTTGGAAGAAGCCCAGAAAATGGGAGGTACCCATCACCCCTTGTTGGGGGTGTTCGGCGTCATGTCGGCCAAGATGACTGTCTCCAACCTGATGGTGCTCGTAACATTCATGAGCTTCATTATGTATTGGCGAGCGGGGAAGCAGGACACGGCCGGCTGGGCCAAGGTTGCCAAAGCCATAATGGGCGCCGTTCTCGCCCTTGCCGGCATCGCGGTCATTGTTCTCGGAGTCTGGGGGTATTTCGTCCCGGCGATCATTCGCATTAATTACTTCTCCACATCACAAGTGGGCATCGTCATCTTCGTGATGTTGACGATTACTCCTTTGACCGCATTGCTGCTGAAGAGTGCGAAGACCACGACAGAAATGGTCTGGGGAAAAATGCCGCCTCGTGCCGGTTATGCACTGGTGCTGAATGCGGTCATGGTCATTCTGCTCATGACGCTGATGGGATACGCCCGTTCCTCCTCGCGCGTGCATTGGCATGTGTATGGGGTCATGCGCGATTCGTCTCAATATGCCTTCTCTCCCGCACTGGGTTATGCAGCGACCTTAATGGCGTTGAATACGTTCTTGTTCTGCATGTTAGTGGCCTTTATTTTCTGGGTGGCCACCATGGGAGACAAGGCCAAGGCGGCGGCGAGCGCGAAGGGACCAGTCGAGCCGGGAAGAATTCCGGCGATGGCCGGCGGCTCACCACGTTTTGACGACAGAAGCGTCAAGACGGATGTTGAATGACGAATGTTGAATTTGGAATGTGGGTATCCGCAATTCCTCATTCACAATTCATAATTCCTAATTTGCGAACCGAAGGAAGCCTATGAGTGAAGTTGTCAAACTGCAGCTAATCGGTCTCTGCATCGTCGGCTTCGGTACAGTCATTCTCCTGTTCATCAAGGCGCAATTTGCTCGGGTTACCGGCTTTGTGTCGATCGTGCTCGGGCTGTTTGCCCTGGTGGCGCTCGCCGTCCCGCAGATGGCCTCCTTGCCGCCTGCCGAGGAAAGCATCAATATCGCCGATATCAAAACGCCGACGGACATGGCCACGATCGGTCAAAAGATATTTTTCAGCAAGGGCCAGTGCGCGCTGTGTCACTCGATCGGGCCCAGCGAATCGGCTCGTTGCCCTGACTTGAAGGGTATTGGGTCCAAACTGTCGCGTGAGTTCATGTTCGAGAGCCTGACGGAACCGCAAGCCTATCTGTATCTGGACTTCCGTCATGAAGGCATCCCGAAGGAGTATCCGGCGCGGATGCCCTATATCAACAAGAATCCGATCGGCCTGTCCAAGAATGAAATTCTGTCGGTCATTGCGTTCCTGCAACAAATGAGCGGTGAGCCCATCAGCGTGAATCCGTCTGAATTGGATCTGCCGCGCGCGACCCCGGCGCCCGTCAAGGCGGCTGATGCCGGTTCGGTCGCTGTGGCCCACGCTCGATCGCTGTCGGCGAAGTAGAGGAGGAAGGTATGGGAGGCGTACTCGTCAGGCCGATTATTCTCACGGTCTTCATTTATCTCTTTTTGAAGTTTATCGTCCCAAATCTACCGCATTCCGCGCCGTTGCCCTCGAGCTTGATCTTCCTATACTTGATGCTGACCACTGCGGGCATCGTGATTTTCGCGACCTTGAGCGGTGCGTCGAAGGATGCATTCTTCGGCCCAATTTTCCGGTTTTTGACCGGCGAAAGTGGTGGAGCTCTCAGCAGCGCGCGATACCTTGTGTTGGCGCTGTTTCCCTTGCTCGTCGGCTGGCAAACCTACGGCAGCACCGCCTCCAGTGACGCGCCTCCGGCAGAGAACCGTACCATTCACCCCGCTCCTCCTGGTGAATACACGGGCCTGTCGAATCCCGTTCCAAAGACGCCGGACAACATTATGTACGGCAAGGGCCTCTATGCTTCGCGTTGCTCACCGTGCCACGGTAATTTCGACGGCAAGGGGTTTGCTGCGCCTGGCTTCACGCCTCCGCCGGCGAACTTTAAAGATCCCACGACAATCGCCATGCTTCAGGAAAGCTTCCTGTTCTGGCGGATCAAGAAGGGCGGCGTAGGCCTTCCCGTCGAAGGTATGCCCTGGAAATCGGCCATGCCGCGTTGGGAGCTTGAGTTGTCTGACGAAGATATTTGGAAAGTCATTATGGGCGAGTACGATGGAGCCGGACAAAAGCCACGCACGTGGGATGAGTCCGAATAATTCCTCCGATCAGGGATTGCTGAGCAACTAAGGGGAGCGTATGGCACGAGTGAGGAGACCAGGAGCGAGATGGTGGGTTGGGGCTGTCGGCCTTGTGGGGCTGTGTCTGGCCACCGGATTAGAGCCGGCCTATAGCCAACAGAGTGTGTCTGTGCGCGCCACGCTTGTGAAGGGAGCTCTTCCGGCGGATGATCCAACCGCAGCCGCGTGGGCCACTGCTGCGGTCTCTGAGTTTCCCATGTCTCCTCAGGTGCATTGGCCGGTACGTATTACCGAGGTCACCGCGAAGAGCGTCAAAGTTCGCGGATTGCATGATGGGACCACAGTGGCGATCCTGGTGGAATACAGCGACCCTTCTGAAGACCCTGACGACGCAGCAGCCCTTGAATTCATGGTCGGTGAGACCAAAGCGCATTTTGCCCACGGCCAACCGATGGCGCAGGTTCAGGGCGGTCCCGTCAACATCTGGTACTGGAAGAATAAGGACGGCAAAGGCGTCGACATGGGAGCGAAGGGTTTCGGGACTCTTAAACCCCATACGCATCAAGATGTAAAAGCCAAGGGTGTGTATCAGGGAGGTGCGTGGAAAGTGGTGTTCTCTCGTCCCTTTCACACTGAGCATGTAGACGAAGATACCCAATTCAAGCCTGGGGAGTTTGCCAGTATCGCCTTTGCCATTTGGGACGGGAAAAAGACGGACACCGGCCAGCCGAAAGAAAAGGGCTCTGAAAAAGCGATTTCGTCCTGGTGGTACTTCCGGGCTGATGCGCCGCCGGACTATTCGCCGTACATGTACGCATTACTCGCGGTGGCCTTAGCGTTGGGCTTTGAGATGGTCCTCGTGAGACGTTTAAAGAAAGGGTCGTGAGCATGAGGGCGTGGCGAAGAATACGCGTGATCGGAGCGGTAGCAGGGGTGGTCGGACTCTCGGGCCTCATCGGAGCTGGGGGTTGTTCGATGTTTCAAAACGAACAGGCCGCGAAGGGCAAAAAACTCTATGCCCACTATTGCATGCATTGCCACGGGGAAAACGGAAAACAAAATGAGGGCTTCAATTGGTCCTCGATGACGGATCCCAAACCCAAAGACCTCTCCAATAAAGAAGAGATGGGCACATTCAAAGACGAAGAAATTTTCAACACCATCTCGCGCGATATGAAAGATACGGGACCGGGCGGGGACAAGATCGGTGACGACGAATTTGCGGTCCCGACCATGCCGACGTTTAAGCACACGCTTTCGGAAGAGGAAATCTGGGGCATCGTCGGATATGTGCGGTCGCTGCACGGCAAGAAGCTGGAATTCAACGTCGAGGGCCGAAAGAAAGACCTCCAGGCGGCGGTCCAGGCGGCAGACCAGAAATTCAAGGAGGCCGAGCGCGTCGCGCAGGAAGCGGAAAAGAAAGCCAGCGATGAGGCGGACAAGAAAGGCGTGGAAGTAGACGATAACGCCTATCTCAAAGAGATGCAGCTCATGGGCCAGGCGAAGAAGGAGCTCGATCAGGCCACTGCCACCCTCACGAACTTCACGACCAGGCCGGGGAAGGGCGTCAACATCGCCCGTCCAGACATGACCATGAAGCCGGACGCCGCGACGAAACTTGCCGAGGTCGGTAAACAGCTGTATGTGACCAAATATGGTTGCAACGGTTGTCACAAGATTGGAGATGAGGGCGGGAAGGTCGGGCCTGCGCTTGATCGCGCTGGATTCCGCCTCAACCCGACTTGGGTCTATCGTTGGCTGCGAAACCCGCAGGCCATGAAGTCCGATACCCGTATGCCCAGCTTGGGGCTCAATGATGCCGACGCGAAAGCCGTGGCCCTCTATCTGAAGACACTCCGCGCTCCGAAGCCAGACAAGCCTCTTGGAAAGGTGGGCGACTAATCGGCTAGCAGGATGCGGAGCGACTCTATCGGCACGCTGGAAAAACGTGCCCGCAGGATGCTCAAGAAGGCCGTCCGCATCGCCCGTCGTTCGTGAAGCGTCGTTCGTCTCTCGTCCGAAGAAAAGAGCCTAGTTGGGGATAAGAGCGTATGGCTAATGGCGGGAAGAGAAGGGCTGCGCCGCGCCTCTGATTCCGGGCTATCAGCCATCGGCTATTAGCCATTCGCTCTTCTCTTCTGACTCCTGCTATCAGCTATACGCCATAGGCTCTTTTCTTCGGACG
>JACQHN010000560.1 GCA_016199015.1 Nitrospira defluvii | reverse complement strand
TCATTATTCAGTGCATTCCCGGTCCCGTTCACCGATGCTGCACCAGTGAGGGTGAGGTTCTCGACATTTGCGCTGAGGGTATAGGTCACCGAGCTGTGAATGGTGTCCGTTCCTTCATTCGCCAGTTCGATCACGACATCGCCGAGATTGTCTACGATATAGGCATCATAGCCGGCCCCACCGATCATTGTATCGGCGCCGAGACCGCCATCGAGAACATTGTTGGTGCGGCCACCCGTCAGCACATTGTCCAGCGCGTTTCCGATCCCAGTGACAGGGACGACCGCGAACGGATCATTCGGCCCATCTTGGTACACGCCGACATCAAACCGCATAGTGGAGAAATCCGGCACTCGTGGATCGAGTAACGTCAGATTTTCAATGTGGTCCGGCAGGCGATAGTCGTGCGCGGCGATCACGGTATCGATCCCGCCAGTTGCCGTTTCGACGAGGATATCGTCATCGCCATTTGGCCCTATCAGATAGGTATCATTGCCGTCGCCGCCGGCCAAAATGCTGATGGACCCATCAGCCTGAATCACGTTGTCCAATGCGTTTCCCGTTCCGATCAGCGAAGCGCTGCCGGTGAGCGTGAGATACTCAACATTGGCTCCGAGCGTCGCACTGACGCCGGTCTGCACGGTATCCGTTCCTTCCCCAGCCAATTCCACCACCTGGTCGCCCGCACCGACCACATAGGTGTCGTTGCCTACGCCGCCGCTCAGCACATTGGCCGCACTGTTGCCCGTGAGGATATTATCGAGCGCATTGCCGGTCCCATTAATCACTGCCGGGCCGGTCAAGGTGAGGTGTTCCACATTGGCGTCAAGCGTCCGTGTCACACTGCTCTGAATTGTGTCGGTCCCGTCATTCGCCAGCTCCGTGACGACATCCCCTGCGTCATCCACGATGTAGGTGTCATCGCCCAAGCCACCCAGAAGTTGATCGGCCCCGGCTTCACCGTCAAGGCGATCGTTGCTACTCGTCCCCACCAGCACATCCGGGCCACCTGTTCCAGTGATCGTGGACTGGAGAAGATTGCCGATGAAGACCTGATCCCAGACCGTCCCGTCGGCAAACTGGACTTGCTCAATTTGAAGCGGGGGAGCGAGAAAATACAACGACACCGTCAGCCGATCCGTCGTCCCCGCAATACCCAGAACCAAATCGTATCCGTTGCGAACGACCGTCACGTCGGCGGGTATAACATCTGCCGCAAGTCGCACCGTGTCCAATGTCCCTTTCCGATCGGTCACCACATCCTGGCCGGAACCCCGACCGAAAAAATAGGTATCGTTGCCCTCCCCGCCGCGCAGTTCATCATTGCCGGCTCCGCCATCAACACGATCGTCAGCGCTCGTCCCACGGATGGCATCGTCTCCACTCGTCCCGGTGATGTCGAAGCCTCGCTCAAGCAGCTGAGCATAGGTGTCCGAGGAGCCGTCCTCGAATTGAAACGTCTCGATCGCATGCGGTCCAAAAAGATTGGAGAGATCAACGTTCGGGAGTGCAAGCGAATCGGTCACCCCCACGGACAGAAGAAGCGTCCCGGTGGAGTCGGACGACGAAAAGAGAGCCAGATCAATGTGCGGTCGAATCGAATCGGCTGCGATTCCCGCTCCAAAGACGACGCGGTTGTGCTCCACCCTGGTGACGAGGTTGCCATCATCGTCGAACGACTCTCGCAGAACAAGATCGCTGATCGTATCCTGGCCGTCACCGAGCGCGAAGATGTAGGTATCGTCACCAAGGTCGCCGGCCAGCATGTCGTTGCCGGCCCCGCCAGTCAACGTGTCAGCGCCGTCACCGCCGGCCAGCAAATCATGGCCGACACCGCCGACCAACGTATCGTCGCCGCCTTGGCCAAAGAGCTGCACCGGGTCCGACGCGGAAGCGGCCAGGAAGGTATCGTTCCCTTCTGTCCCCTGCGCCTGTTCGAAGTGCGCGGCTCCCAGATCATAGGTGACAGCAGAGAACCCTTGGAAGAAGATCGTGTCGATTCCCGCACCACCATCTACCGCAGTGTCATCCGGATCCGTGACGATGAAATCATCACCGTCGCCACCGAAAAGCTGATCGGCGCCACTCTCGCCGTCCAGCTGATCATTGCCGCTGCCGCCTTGAAGCACATCGTCGCCTTCGCCACCGAAAAGGCTATCGTTCCCCTCGCCGCCGATGAGCTGGTCCGCCCCCTGGTCTCCAAACGCCTGATCTTGTCCATGCCCACCGTCCAGCACATCATCGCCGTCCCTGCCACGCAAGAGATCGTCCCCGTCTTGGCCCGACAGAGTATCGGCACCACCAAGACCTAACAGTTGATCATCGCCAATGCCGCCGAAGATCCGATCGACTATGTCGGTGCCTGCAATGGTGTCGTTGGCTGTCGTCGCCAACAGATCGAATCCGCGCGCGACGAGTTGCTCGTACGTCAGAATTGTTCCATCCGCAAACTCAAACGAATCGATGGGGTGAGGCCCCGTGAAACTGGCTGTACCGAAACTCGCAATCTGAACCGCGTCCCCGGCATCGTTCGGACGGACAATGAGCGAATCCTCAGCCCCAATGCCTATGGTCACGTCACTCGAACGAATACCGGCTCCGAAGACCAGGCGATTCCCCTCGCCTGACGCATCGAAGATGTTGTCCGCACCATCGCCCAAGTTGAACAGATACGTGTCACGCCCACCACCCCCGGCAAGGGAATCATTCCCGGTTCCGCCCTCCAGGACATCCTCACCCGCCGCCGTGGTAAGATCATTTGCGAGTTCACCAAACAGCACATCGTCGCCCGCCCCACCACGCAGCTGGTCCTCGCCACCTCCGCCCTGGAGCACGTCATTGCCTTCGCCGCCGTCAAGAAGGTCGATTCCCGCCTGATCGGCAAAGAATGGTGAGTCTCCAAAGAGGGAATCGTTACCGGCTTCTCCGAACAGCACGTCATTTCCGACATCGCCGACGAGTTGATCCGCCCCCTCACCACCGAACAATTGATCCTGCCCAGCCCCGCCCCATAGCTGGTCATCGCCCTCTTCACCATCCAGTGTGTCATTCCCGCCAATCACATTCAGGACGGTCGGATCGTTGCCGTCGCCATAGAGAAAGTCGCCGCCGGCTCCGCCAACAACCAGGTCGTCACCTTCGCGTCCCTGCACATCGTCGATCCCCTCGCCGCCGTCTAGCTGGTCATTACCGAGTCCGCCATTCAGGAAATCATCCCCGTCATCGCCGGACAGTATGTCATCGTCCTCATCGCCAAAGAGGACATCGTGGCCTTCATCCCCCGATAACACATCAGCGCCAGCCCCGCCACCTAACTCATCCTCTCCGGCTCCGCCGGAGAGGCGATCAACCCCGTCCATGCCGACCAGAAAATCGTTATCTGCTCCACCAAACAACACATCGTCGCCGCTGCCCCCTTGCAACGCATCGACCCCATCACCGCCATCAAGCCAATCCTCCCCTTCATGCCCTGCAAGAACATCATCCCCCAAGCCTCCATAGAGCGTATCGTCGCCGCCCCCACCCTGCAGTTCATCCGCGCCGGCACCCCCATCGAGGATATCGGCAGACCCCGAATCCTCCACGAAATCACCAATCAAAAGATCATCCCCATCACCACCGGAAAGCAGGTCGGCCCCTGCGCCACCAGACAAACGGTCATTGCCCTCTCCACCATCAAGCCAGTCATTGCCGGGAACGGTCTGTGCGAAATCTGACTCACCATAGAGCGTATCGTTGCCGGCTCCACCGATCAGAATGTCATCGCCACCGTCACCGACCAGGAGATCGTTGCCAGCTCCGCCATCCAAATAATCGGCTCCCCCCAGGAGCGTCACAAACGCTGGCTGTGGAGATGGCTTCCAGGTGAAATCAACGTCATACAACCGACTCAACCACCCCTCTGGACGATTCTCTCCGCGAAGCACATCATCGCCGTCTCCACCAAGGAGGACATCCCCACCAACTTCACCCAGAAGCGTATCATTGCCCGCCCCACCATCGGCATAGTGCGCCCCACCTCCTATGCGAGGGCTCGCAGCATCCCAAAAATTGGCAACACCCACCGCATAGTCATCGCCGTCTCCTCCCAAGAACATGTCACCCTCAGTCATGAAGGCGTAATCGTCCCCAGGGCCTCCGATCAAATAGTCATCCCCATACCCGCCAAAGAACACGTCATGACCGGGGCCCCCATCTAACAGGTCTTGAAATGCTACTGTGGGCGTAGTGTGGTCTCCATGGAGCGTGTCATTGCCACCATTGGCATAGACCGCCACTGAGCCTAAGCCTAGAGGCGAGTACTCACCGACAGTGTCATCACCTATGAGTGTGTCGGTAAACGGACCGATCGGAACACCCATGTCATGAGGCGAACCGGAAATGTCTCGCAGCTGAACCCCCATCTGCCCGCTCTGAAAGTTCTCGTTGACGATGAGGACGCCGTTCACGATGAGATCGGTGTTGGACATCACGTAGGTCGTGCGACCATCGAGACTGGTGTAGGTGTTGACGGCATCACCGGCGCGACGAATGCCCCCTTGCAACAGGTGGTCGTCAAAAATAATCTGCCCCTGAGCGTCGCTGTCTTCGATCCGATCCAGTCCATCGCCCAGATTGTAGACGTAGGTGTCAAACCCGATGCCGCCTTCGAGGAGGTCATTGTCACCGGCCCCACCCAAAAGAGTGTCGTTGCCGTCATTGCCCACGAGATGGTCCTGGCCACCTCCGCCATTCAGCACGTTCTTGGCGCTATTGCCGGTGATCGTGTTACCCAACTCATTGCCGATTCCATTGATGGCACCAGTCCCCATCAGCGTGAGATGCTCGACCTGGGAGTCGAGGGTAAAGGTAACGGAGCTGTGCACTTCATCAACACCACTATTGGCATACTCTCGAACGACATCGCCCGTGTTGTCGACAATGTACGTGTCGTCTCCCGTTCCTCCGAGCATGGTATCGGCGCCGCTACCACCATCGAGAATGTCGTTGTCGCGATTCCCTTCCAGATAGTCCTTGCCACCATACCCCATCAAATGATCATCACCATTGCCGCCGTACAGATGATCCTCAAAAAATTGGCTACCGACGAGCGGATCGTCACTCTCATCTCCAAAGAGCACTTGCGGAATCCCTAACG
>JACQHN010000559.1 GCA_016199015.1 Nitrospira defluvii | reverse complement strand
GAACCGGAAGTGGCCCGGCTCGATGATCCCCGCATGGATCGGGCCGACGGGAACCTCAAACACACCCTCGCCCTGAATCTTCCGGAACGCATAGTGTCCTTGAACTCGCTCCAGAACTTGGTCCCAGGGGAAGTCTTTCTTGAGCGGGTGAGAGCCTTTCGGCCAATGTTCATGGCGAACAAGCCGGCGCATATCCGGATGTCCGATCGGAATCAGGCCGAACAGGTCTCGGATCTCGCGTTCGTACCATTTGGCCGCATGGAGGCCCGGCGTGATCGACGGAAACTCCCGCTCATTACCGCGCAGATCCGTGGCAAGCAGCAGCCAGTCTTTGCGCTCCGCCAGCGTGAAGAGGTAGCAGAGTTCGTAGCGCGCCTCGCGCGGACGATGATCGACTGCCCAGAGCAGCGAGAGCGATCCTTGCAGACTTGGGTTCGTATGCAGGAAATGAGTGACTGTCGGCACATCGTGCTTCTTCAGTCTCAGCATCGGAATGCCATGAACGGAGCCGACCTCCGTGATGGCCTGCGTAAAAGCGGCTTGCAGTTGCTCGATCGCCGGACGTACATCGCTCACACGTTCACCTCACCAAGATGACGTTGACGGCCCTGGTCAGCAAGGTCCGAATCGGCTCGGGAAGGACGAATCCCAGCCCCAGCAACGCGACGATCATGACCATCAGCGGCACATGGCCGACTGTCCAAGGTTCTCCTTGAGCGATGCCGGCCGGCGGGGTGCCCCACACCATTGCGCCGATGCGATACATAAATCCACCGAACAAGACGACGCCGAAGAATAGAAACACCGTGATGATGCCGAGGCTCCGCATCTCGTCGGAGATCGTCATCGTCACAAAACGTCCGACCTGCATCGTATCGGACGCAAAGTCCTGCGCAGCCACTGCCGACACCACCAACAGCTCACTGACGAACGGTGAAAAGGGAGGCAAGCCGACCAGTGCGCAGCCGGCCACGAGAATCGCCACGGCTGTAATCGGCTGGGCACGCGCGAGTCCCCGCACTCCGTCGATCTCCAGCGTATCGAATCGCCGATGAATATTGCCGGCCACAAAAAATGCCAGCGCCTTGGCTAAGGCATGATTGAGGAGGTGGAAGAGGCCGCCGAAGGTGCCGACAAGCCCGCCGACCCCGAAACCGATCATGGCCAACCCCATATGTTCGATACTCGAATAGGCAAAGAGCCGCTTGTAGTTGTGCTGAATGAGTATGAATAGGGAGGCCACGATGAACGAGAGCAGCCCGAAGGTGAGGAGCAAATTGCCGCTGAACTCCGGCGGGAGTGCCTGGTCCACCAGAGCCTTGCTGCGCAGCACCGTATAGACCGCCACCGTCTCCAGCACCCCGGCCAACATCGCCGCAATCGGCGCCGGCGCCTCGCTGTAGGCGTCGGGCAACCAGGTATGCATGGGAACCAGGCCCACTTTCGTGCCGTATCCAACGAGGATGAAAATAAACGCCAGCTTGAGGACGTTGGGGTCCAACTGGTTCGCCACGCCAATCAGCGCCGTCATATTCAGCGCCGAGCTCGCATCGCCCAGGACCCTTACAGAAGAGTAATAGGTGAGCACGACCCCGAACAGGGCGAGGGCGATACCCACCGAACAGAGAATCAAGTATTTCCAACCTGCTTCGAGCGACTCTCGTTTTCGGAAGAATGCGATCAAAAAGGTCGTCGCCAGCGTGGTCCCCTCCAACGCTACCCACTGCACCCCCAGGCTGTTCGCCATCGTCGCCGCGACCATCGCGAAGAGGAACATATGGAAGAGAAAAAAGAAGAGACCTAAGCGCTTCGGAGCGATGACTCCTCGGGCGACCTGGTCATCCATGTAGGACCACATGTAGAGCGAGCAGGACAATCCGATGGCGGTGATAATGACCAGAATAAAGTCCGAGAGCGCGTCCACGTAGACGAAGGCTCCCAATGTCGTGACCGATCCCTCCGCCAGCACCTGCCTGGTCAAGGCCGTCTCGGCAACGGCCAGCGCCAGCATGGTCAAAAAATTCACGCCGTGCAGCACGCGCGCGCGGCGGATCACCAGGCTGAGCAGACCCGCGATTACCGGCCCTGTCAACAATACGATCACCGACCACATGCGTCACCTACTCGCGGCGCGTCCGTCATGGAATGTCTCATTCCTTCAGCACCGTCAGCGTGCTGGTATCCACGCTATCGAACGCATCCTGGAGCCGATGCGTGTAAATCCCGACGATCAAACCTGCCACCAGCACATCGAAAAAGACGCCTAATTCGACGATCAACGGCATGCCATACGCTGCCGCGGTGGCCCCTAAGAACACGCCGTTCTCCATGACCAGGAACCCGACCATTTGCGTGATCGCTTTTTGGCGGGCGATCATGGTGAAAAATCCGATCAAGATGATGGCCAGGGCGATGGCCAGAGAATCCCGCGTGAGGAGATACCCGAGCGGAATGATGGGCTGCGTGATGAAAAACGCGACGATCACCAACGCCCCGCAGATCAACAGGCCCGCCGGAATGTTGACATTCATCCCCAGCTCTCGGGACACATTGAGCCGTTCGATGACCTTCCGCAAAATGCGGGGCAGCACGATCACTTTGATAACGACGGTCAGGGCCGCCGCGAAGTAGATGTGCCGATGTCCCGTCAGAAACGCCACGAGCGCAGCCGTCGCCGCAAGGAAGGCAGACTGGAGCGCAAACAGATCCACACAGGCAGAAAGCCGGCGCTGCGCGACGATGGCAAAACAACAGAGCAGCAGCAGGACCGAGCAGAGGTCTACGAGTTGCGAACCGAGATGAGTCGAAACCGGCACCGCATTACCCTTTCAACGTATAGAAGAACACCAACGCGAGCAGCGACAGGATGAAGGCCGCGCCTAACAATTCCGGCACCCGAAACAACCGCAACTTGGCGAACATCGATTCGATCACCCCGATCACGACGGCGAGTCCGGCCACCTTCGCCAGATACACCAGGATGCCCACGGCAATGGCTGAGGGCGCTAGGCTTGTCGCGATCCCCCAAGGCGCGAAGACGTTGACGATCAAGGTCAGGAACACCAGCAGCTTGATCCCCGCCGCCCATTCCATCAGCGCCAGGTACCGGCCGGAGTACTCGAGGAGCATGGCTTCGTGGATCATCGTCAGCTCAAGATGCGTCGCGGGATTGTCCACCGGCACACGGCCGGTTTCCGCAAGCGTCACGATGAACAATGCGGCCAACGCCATCAAATGCGCGGGCGGGGCCACAACGACCCCTTCCATCAACGCGGACTGGTGGACGATGGTGCTCAAGTTCGTGGAGCCGGCCGTCAGCGCAATGGCGAGAATGGACAGCATCATGGCCGGTTCAGCCAGCGTCGCGACGATCGCTTCGCGGCTGCTGCCCATTCCGCCGAACGCCGATCCCGCGTCGAGTCCGGCCAGGATCAGGAAGAAAGTCCCCAACGCCAACAGATACACGAGCGCGATGATGTTACCGGCAAAGTTGAGCGGCGTGTGAGAGACAAACACCGGCATGAGCAACCCTGCCGCCACCGTTGAGGCGAAAACAATGTAGGGAGCGGCGGTAAAAATCCAGGACGTCGTCGAGGAGATCACCGGCTGTTTTCGAAATAGCTTGGCCAAATCGGCATAGGGCTGGAAGAGACCCGCGCCCCGGCGGCATTGAAGACGTGCCTTGACCTTTCGGATCAACCCGACGACGAACGGAGAGAGGGCCAACAACAGACCTAGCTGAACGGCGACCAACAATACTTGAATGACCGACTGCATGTCCCCTGTTACCCGGCGGTCGGACGAGCCGGCGCGGCCCGTGCCCACATTTCGCCGCTGGTGCCTAACCAGCCCATAACAACAACAGAACCAGTGTCACAAAAATATAGGTGAGATACAGATGAAGACTGCCGGCCTGGATGATGCGCAGCCGATCCGCCGTCGCCAATAGAAATGCCACAATCGGCCGGTACAGGTATTTTTCGAACAGCGGCTCAATGTGGAACTCGAACCGTTGGTGTTTGATGAAGTACTTCGATTGCTCCAGGAACTCTGTCTCCAATTTGACCGTGGGCTGGTAGATCGTCTCGAAGACCCGCTTAATCGGTTGCACGAAGCCCGTCGCGGTATATTCCATCCGAGGCGTCAGATTCAGCCCGCAGCCCCACGTCTTGTAGTAGCGTGCGTGCAGCCCCGTTCCACACAGCCTGGCAACCAGCAGCCCCAATGCTCCTGCCCCGACCAGGAGCGCGGCCAATACCGGCGTCGAGATGCTGGAAAATTCCACCGTCACCGGCGCAACGACCCAGCCGTCGAGAGCCAGCACTTGTGAGCTGATCGCCACCCCCGTCAATGGACCGGTGATTCGGTCCAGCAATGGAACGACCAGCATGGGAGCCAGCCCAAGCACGACGCAGGCTCCTGCCAACAGGCCCATTCCAACCCGCATCGACAACGGCACTTCACTCGCGTGGCGGGCGTGCGGACTGCGCGGCTGTGCCAGAAACGACATGCCGAAAGCCTTCGCAAAACAAGCCAGCGCCAGCGCGCCCGTCAGGGCCAACATCGCGGCGGCGATCGGCAACATCAGCTTGAGAAACAGGGTGGGCAGCTGGAAGCTGAGGAACAGAGTTTGAAACACCAGCCACTCGCTCACGAATCCATTGGTGGGCGGAAGCGCGGCGATGGACACAGCTCCGATCAGAAAAAAGGCGCCGGTCCAGGGCATGCGCCGGAGCAGGCCACCATACTCCTCAATGTTCCTCGTGTGCGCGGCGAACTGCAGCGCCCCGGCGCCAAGGAAGAGCAGCGCCTTAAACGCGGCGTGATTGATGGTGTGGTAGAGGCCGGCCAGCAAACCGAGCGCCGCAAGTTCATGCAGCCCATAGGTGTGGAAGATCATGCCCGCGCCGATGCCCAGGAGAATGATCCCGATGTTTTCCACACTGTGATAGGCGAGCAGGCTTTTCAAGTCGTGCTCCATCAGCGCATACATCACACCCAAGAGCGCGGACACCGCTCCAATTACGAGCACCGTGAAGCCCCACCACCAGGGGAATTCCCCACCCATAAAATCGAAGTACACCCGGATCAACGCATAGATGGCCGTCTTGATCATGACCCCGGACATCAAGCCGGACACGTGAGACGGTGCAGCCGGATGCGCGTAGGGTAGCCACACGTGCAGCGGGACAATGCCGGCCTTGGCGCCGAATCCGATCAACGCCGTGAAGAAGACGATCGATCGCAAGCCTTCGGGGAGCTGCTGGTCGGGATGGCGGAAGGCATCGAATGAAAATGAGCCGGTTTCTTGGAAGAAGATCAAGAACGTCAGGATGATGAACGCGGTCCCGACATGCGCCATGATCAGATAGAACAACCCTGCCTCGCGCACACCAGGCTTCTCATGCTCCGTCACAACCAGGACATAGGAGAGCAGGGACATGACTTCCCACAAGATCAGGAAGAAAAACCCGTTGTCGGCGAGAACCACGAGGGTCATGGAGAGTAGAAACCCGTTCAGGAGGGAGCCGAGGAGCGTGAGCGAGACTCGGCCGGAGAACTCGTCTACGTAGCCGAACGCGTAGATCGACGCGGCCAGACCGACCAGCGAGATGGTCAGGACAAAGAAAGCCGCCAGCGGATCAAGGCGCAGCGCAAAGGTCAGATGGGGGATGTTGGAGGAGAATGAAACGGTCAGAG
>JACQHN010000547.1 GCA_016199015.1 Nitrospira defluvii | reverse complement strand
GCCGTGCATCGCCTCGATGAGGTAGACCTGGCTGCCGAAGCGAGCGAACGCCTGCGCCAGCTCGCACCCGATCGGTCCCGCACCGATCACACCAACACGGGCCGGCAGTTCCATCAGCGAGAAGACGGTTTCGTTCGTGAGATACCCCGCCTCTTCCAACCCTGGGGTGGCGGGAGCAGAGGCCCTCGCGCCTGTACAGACCGCAGCCTTGACGAAGGCCACCGTTCGATTTCCGGCTGGTCCTTCTATAACCACGGTATCCTGGCCGGCGAATCGAGCCTGGCCGATGTAGACATCGACGCCCAGCGACTTGTAGCGGTGGGCGGAATCGGTATGGCTGATCCTGGCTCGCAGTTTTCTCATCCTGGCCATCGCCGCCCCGAAGTCATATTTTACCCCCGGTGGGATGTGCAGACCGAACTCCGCGGCGTGCCGAATTTCCGCCCACGCGTTGGCCGCACGAATGAGCCCCTTGGATGGAACGCAGCCCACATTCAGGCAGTCTCCTCCCATCAGGTGGCGTTCGATGAGCGCGACCTTTGCGCCGATTCCAGCCGCAATGACCGCCGTGACCAACCCTGCCGTGCCGGCCCCGATCACGACGATGTTGTAGCGACCATCGGGCTCTGGATTGACCCAATTGGACGGATGCACGTTTTCCACCAACTTCTGGTTATGCTCGTCATTCGGCAGAACTAGGGCTTCGACATCGGCATTCATCGGATATGGGTGCTCCCTGTGTTGAATAGGCATTGTCGCCGCCTTTCCATCTGTGGGCTCGATTCTTGTCAGGAACCGTCGTTCTGTTCAGGCCGACTTGCCGACGAATTTCTTATACAGAATGGGCACCAACGCCAAGAGTCCCAGTAGCGTAAACGCCATCAACACATTGGGGGAAGCAATTTCCTTGAGTGAGTTGATCGTACCGAGTTGGCGGCCTGCATAGGCGAAGACGAAACTACCGGGAATGATGCCCAGGGAGGTCGCCGCCATGTAGGTTCCGACCGTAACCCTCGTCAATCCCGACACCATATTGACCAGGAAAAATGGGAACAGCGGAATCAGACGCAGGGTCATGAGGTAACTGAACGCGTTCTTGGCAAAGCCCTCTTGAATGGGACCCAGCTGGCTCCCGAATTTCTGCTCGACCCACTCCCTGAGAAGATACCGAGCCACCAGAAACGCCAACGTCGCCCCTACGGTCGCGCCGACATTCACATAGAGCGTGCCCAATACGCTGCCGAACAGAAATCCTCCAGCCAGCGTCATGATCGCCCCGCCGGGCAATGACAACCCGACGACCCCACAGTAGCCGATTACAAAGATAACCACTGCGGCTGAGTAGTTGGCTTCCGTGAACGCGAGCAGATGATCGCGATTCGACTTGAGCCCATCGAGCGATAGGTAGCGGCCGAGGTCAAAATAGAAAAAAACGGCGACTCCGAGGCCGACTGATAGCCCCAACAGCAGTTTGCCAATGCCCCCATTTTTCTGAGATCCGGACGATTCTATGGAAGTGGTCATTGCATCCTGGATCGGCACCATATTGTCTCCTCACAAATGTGTCACGCTCTCACTCGTACGTGGAGACTGTGCCCATTGGTCGAACGAGAGACACAGAGCTTACAGAAAGAGGTGACTGTTTGCATCACACAAGGTGATGGAAGGACGAAAAGATCCGCCATATTCCTATCCACTATCGCCGTCAGCAGGCCCCTTTTGGTGCCTGAGCTCCGACCATTCCCGGTTGGGCTGTTCAAGAACTCGGCGCGTCCCTCCGAAAGATCTATTGAAGCGAGGGCCTGAGTGGAGGTAATCTCTGAAACGGACGCATTCATTGAACTCCTGGACGTTGCTATGCTGACAATCCAAACAGTTCCACACCAGGTCCAACCCTCACAGGCGATGTGCGACACCACCTCCCATGTATGGATGCGACCCTGTCCCCAATGCTCTTCCCGCCTCAGAAAACAATCACCTGAAGAATCATGGCGTTGTGGATGCGGTTGGCACACTGATTGAAGTGGTACAATTAGACCATGGGGGGTGAAAACATGGGGCCTCTCTCGATGCACGACATGAAGGGTGGATTTTTCCTCATTGCAAGCTTTCTCCTGTTGGCGACGATCTGTGCCATCGCGGCGTTGGGTACGTTGATGCGTCCGCAGCGCTGGTGTGAGCGAGAGACCAGACTTCACGTCTGATTCAACCCACGCCGACAGAACCACGGGCCTGCGGGTGTCAGAGTGTAGCTTCGCCGCCTTCATCCCATTTCTAAAATCAGCGATCCTCGCCCCCAACCGCCTCCAAGATTTTGTTCAATCCGGTCCAAGCCCACAAGAGATAGGCCTCAGCATATTATTGACGGGACCTTCCCCAGGTCGCAAGACGACCCATCTATTGCTATTGCATCGGCCTTGTAAGATCCTGGCAACTTGTCCTACTCTGTCTTCAGGGAGGCCGGGCATGGATCAAAACAATCGTTTCATAAAGACCAAGGAAAACTGGGCGAAGGCTCGACGCGGTGGGGAAGAGCGCGAAGTATTCTATGCGGGAGACGACCGCCTTCCTCCCGGGCAACACCTTGTGGAAACCTGGCCGGTCCTGGACCTCGGCCAGAAACCGGATATTTCGCTCTCGGAATGGGCGCTGACGATCGGTGGCGCAGTGATGACTCCCGTGACGTGGACCTGGACGGACTTCCTTGAGCAACCTCAGTTCAAGGATGTCTCCGATTTCCATTGTGTGACATCATGGAGCCGCTACGACAACGAATGGGAAGGGGTGAGTTTCAAGCAACTGATGGCCGTCGTCCAGCCGCTTCCCCTCGCCAAGTTTGTGCTGTTCAAATCCTACGACGATTACACGACCAACCTGCCTCTCGATGCCTGTCACGACGGGGATGTGCTGCTCACCTACAAATGGAACGGCCGCCCGCTCACCAAGGAACACGGCGGCCCGGTCCGCATGATTATTCCCAAGCGCTATGCGTGGAAAGGCGCCAAGTGGATCAAGGAGATTACCTTCTCAGATCGAGGCGAGAAAGGCTTCTGGGAGGTGCGTGGCTACTCCAACAGCGCCTTCCCCTGGCAAAACGATCGCTACGGCTGAGCCATCAATTCCGACCACGACGGACGCTGTGAGTTCCAACACCATACAACGTATTGAGATCTGGCCGATCGATGTCCCGATCACCGATCCCTTCGTTGTCGCCACCGGCGCACGAGTGACGGCGCAGAATCTGTTCATGCGAGTCACCTTGCGCGATGGGACTTGCGGCTACGGAGAAGCCGCGCCCTTTCCCGAAGTCGGCGGTGAAGATCGAGCATCCTGCTTCGATACAGCCACTGCCCTTGCCCCCACCCTGATAGGACAATCCGCCGCCGACTACCAATCCATTGCGGACAAACTTCAGGAACAGGCCCCCCTCTATCCTGCCGCTCGTTGCGGCTTAGAAACGGCCATGCTCGACGCCCATGC
>JACQHN010000542.1 GCA_016199015.1 Nitrospira defluvii | reverse complement strand
TCTTCGGCGTCGTGCCGGACGACACGAGCGAATGGAAGCCCGATACTGCGCCGCAGGCGATCGTAATGAAGAGGAAGGGAAAGAGCGTGCCGGGGATAATGGGTCCACCGCCCGATGCGAAGCTGGTGACCCGGGGCATCTCAATCGTCGGCGCCATGAGGATCACGCCGAAACCGAGGAGAAACACCACGCCCAGTTTCATAAAGGTGGAGAGATAACCGCGCGGCACCAGCAACATCCAGCCAGGCAATACCGACGCAAGGAAACCATAACCGGCCAGCAACCAGACGAGCGTCGGCTTGTCGAACTCAAAGAGCCAGGCATAGGACGACCGCCCCACTACGCGCCCGAATAATACCGCCGCCACCAGTAGCACCACCCCGATCACCGACACTTCCGCCACTGCGCCAGGGCGAAACTTCTGCAGATAAAAGCCCATGATGAAGCCGATGGGAATCGTCATGGCGATCGTGAACGTGCCCCACGCATTGTGGTACAGCGCATTCACCACCGCGAAGCCGAGACCCGCCAGCGCCACGACGACAATAAAGAGCACCGCCACCGCCGTCGCCGTGCCGGTGATGGAACCGAGTTCGTCATGCGCGATCTCAGGCAACGAGCGGCCGTTCCGCCGCATCGAGGCGACAAGGATGATGAAATCCTGCACCGCCCCCGCCAGCACCGCCCCGATCACCAGCCAGAGAAACCCCGGCAGAAACCCAAACTGTGCCGCCAGCACCGGACCGAGCAGCGGCCCGGCCCCAGCGATGGCCGCGAAGTGATGGCCGAACAGCACGACCTTGTTGGTGGGATGAAAGTTCACGCCGTCATTCAAGCGCACGGCGGGAGTCAGACGCTTGTCATCCAGCTGCACGACGTGACGGGCGAGCCATCGTCCATAGAAACGAAACGCCAGGACATAGATACAGGCCGCCGCCACCACCAGCCAGAGACCGTTGACCTTTTCATGGGGATTGACGAGGCCGGTCACGAAGGCAAGGGAAGTAGTACCCAGTATGGCGAGCAGAGCCCATAGGGCAAGCTTTAAGACAGGCATGCGCGGCATACTAACAACCCACCTGTCGCTTGTAAATCGAGAGTCGCCTGGCTCTTCTGATACGGAACTGCCTACATGTTGATTCACGCCCACAGAAACGTGGCCATGCCTTCAGATAAAGAACGAATCGTCAACTTCCTTAACAGTCAATCCGACGATAAGTCATATGAAGAGGTTCTGAGGGAACTCGTCTTTATGCGGATGGTCGAACACGGACTAGCAGATTCGGACACGGGCCGGGTCATCGATCACGAGGAACTCGGGCACCGCATCAGAATGTGGCGGAACGCATCGGGGCGTGCGTCCCCCTCATAATCTATCTGCTCGCAACCATTCTCAAGTGTCGGCAGAGTCGTCATTTGGCATACCATTTGACGACTGTGGCGACGCGTGATACCGTGCCGCCATGAGCCCAATACCGGTCATTCCACGTCATCTCGCCCTAGACAGTCTCCTGGCTAAGAAGTCTCACTTTCTTCTCGGCCCCCGCCAGACGGGAAAAAGCTTCCTCATAGGCCAAAACCTCAAAGGTGCCCGCATCTACGATCTCCTGAACACGTCCATGTATCTCGCCCTCAGCCAGCGTCCCCAGCGCCTGGCTGAAGAAGTCACGCCCAAAGATCGCGTCGTCGTCATCGATGAAATTCAGCGATTGCCTGCATTGTTGAATGAGGTGCATCGCCTCATCGAACAGAGGGGCATCCGATTTCTCCTCACCGGGTCCAGTGCAAGGAAACTCCGTCATGGAGGGGTGAACCTACTGGGCGGACGGGCCAGAACCAAGTATCTGCACCCCCTCACCTATCGAGAATTGGGCCAGTACTTTGACCTGGACACCTTCATTTCGCACGGGGGGCTGCCGTCCATCTACTTCTCTGACGACCCGCGCGCCGATCTCGATGCCTATGCCGGTTCCTATCTGCAACAGGAAATTGTCGCAGAAGGCGCGACCAGGAATATTGCAGCCTTCAGCCGGTTCCTCAAAGTGGCCGCCTACTGTAATGCCACCATCGTCAATTTCACGAACGTCGCCACGGATGCCCAGGTGCCACGCACCACCGTCTACGAGTACTTTGAAATTCTGAAGGACACCCTTGTGCTCCATGAGCTGCCGGCATGGCGCGAGACCAAAAAACGCAAACCCCTGGCTTCATCGAAATACTATTTCTTCGACATCGGCGTCGTGGCGGCCATCCAAGAACGACGCTACCGACGCGGCACGCCGGAGTACGGCGAGGCGATGGAAACCTATGCCATGCACGAATTGAAGAGCTACACAGATTATGTTTCAGGAGAGCCGCTGGCTTTTTGGAGATCGACGTCAGGATTTGAGGTGGATTTCATCCTGGGGGATCATACCGCTATTGAGATCAAGGCCAGCGAGAACATCGGGGGCAACGATCTCAAGTCACTGAAAGCGCTGGCGGAGGAAGGAAAGTTGAAACGCTATCTCTGTGTCAGCCTGGAAACTCGCCGGCGACAGGTCGGTGAAGTGACCATCATGCCGGTGAGGGAATTTCTGAACAACCTCTGGGACGGGGAATACTCCTAGCCGAACGTCACTACAACAAGGGCCTCCCCCCAGCATCAACAACTCCTACACAGCAATTCCCGCGCGCATTGAATCACGCCGCCGCCACGACCAGCCAAAGGCCATTCACTTTTTCGTCGGGATTGACGCCACCTGTCACGTGTGCGCCACAGGGCCAAGGAGAGAGAGCAGGCCCCACATGAGAAGAAGCGCACGCGAGGCATCGTAACAACCTACCGGCTTCTTGTAAATCAAGGGTCTTCCCGCTATTCTGAGGCTTCGTAATGAGTTAGGGTGGCGTTCGGCTGAATGTGGAACCCTGGACTTCCACTATAAAGAGGTGAGCATGCCTTCGGCCAAAGAGCAGATCGCCAAGATTCTTCAGGACCAACCCGACGACAGCTCATACGATGAGATCCTGCGGGAGTTAGCCCTTGCACAAATGATCGAAAGAGGGCTTGCCGATTCCGATACGAGGAGAACGATCAGTCACGAGGAGATGGGGCGCCGCATCAAAACATGGCGGAACTGACCTGGACGGCGGAAGCCCAGCGATGGCTACGCGATATCCACGACTTCATCGCGCAAGACAGTCCTGCCACGGCAACCCGCATCATTGAAACGCTCTACCAAAAAGCAGAGATCCTCAGAGAGTTCCCCGAATCAGGTTACCGGTACTGGCAGCGACCGGACCGACACATCCGCATCC
>JACQHN010000541.1 GCA_016199015.1 Nitrospira defluvii | reverse complement strand
TCCTTGAACAGGATGTCGACCGACCGAGGGGCGAGCCCGCCCGCCGACAGGCTGGTCGCAGCGGCGAATCCGCCTGTCTGCATGCGCACACGCACAGGCAGGCGATTGCAGCAGAAGCGCTCGTGAATAATGCAGGCTAGCCATGTTTCTGACGTCCCTCCCTGTGGTACGATCTCCCCTCGTCTTCCTCGAACCAAAGGAGCTTGGAGTTATGTTGGCACGATCCATCTTCGCAATAGTGGTGGCGGTCGTCGGACTGAACGGCGTGGGTTCGCGAGCAGTCGCAACGGAGCAGGCGGTACTCCCCAAAGAAATCATGGGAAAGGATGGCGCACCGTTGGTGCTGATCCCAACCGGCTCCTACCCAATGGGAGTGCCCTTCGGAGATCGCGATGGCGGACGCGATGAATATCCTCGCCACGTCATCGAGGTCACGGAATTCTACATGGACAAATACGAAGTGACCAACGGCCGTTACCTGGAATTCGTGAAGGCGACGAATCATCGCGTCCCACAGAACCCCAAGAATCCGACCCGCAACCTGTGGGAGGGACTCGGCATTTCGGAATCCCTCGCCGACCGTCCGGTAATCAACGTCGATTGGGCCGACGCCGACGCGTACTGCAAATGGGCCGGCAGGCGGTTACCGCGCGAGGCCGAATGGGAAAAAGCCGCCAAGGGCAACAATGACTGGCGTTTCCCGTGGGGGAATGTGGAACCCACCGATAAGCATCTCAACTTTAATCAGAAGTGGATCGGCGAGAAAACCCTCATGCCGGTGGGAAGCTACGAACGCGGGAAGAGTCCCTATGGGGTCTATGACATGGCCGGGAACGTCTGGGAATGGATGAACGATTGGTACGATGCGAAGTACTACGAGAAAAGCCCCGACAAGAATCCCCCCGGACCAGAGAGCGGCACGAAGAAAGTCATTCGAGGGGCCGGCTGGCAGAACGAAACCCCGACGGTCCGGATTTTCACCCGCGTGGACAGCGATCCGACCATTCGGAATGAATCGACTGGGTTTCGATGCGCGATGGACGCAGCCAAGTATAATTTCTCGATTCGGTGATCTGGTGAGGTATGGGAAGCGCCGACGCTGAGAAACTCAAAGAGCGAACCAAGCGCTTCGCGCTCCGCATCGTGAAATGTTCTCAGACGCTCGGAAATGGAAGAGAGGCCCGGGTGATCGGCAACCAGTTGCTCCGGTCTGGAACGGCAGTCGCGGCCAACTATCGCGCCGCCTGTCGGGCGCGCTCCAGGGCCGAATTCATCTCAAAGCTCGGTATTGTAGTTGAAGAAGCGGACGAGACGGTGTTCTGGTGCGAGATCCTCGAAGAAGCGGGAATTGTCGCGGAAGGCGCCATAACGGACGTGATAGACGAGGCCAGGGAGTTGCTCGCCATCTTCTCAGCATCCAGAAAGACTGCACGAAGTCGGCAGCCATAGTCGTTGAATTCAGATGTGACACCAACGGTCCGCTCAATGACTTCGCCAGATCACAAGATCGTCAAATCGAACTTTCACGGTCTCGCCGTTGCTTCGTTTGAATCACGCAAGGCGGCGGAAATGACTCGACTGATCGAGCGTTATGGCGGTCGTGCACTCGTGGCGCCGGCACTGCGCGAAATTCCGCTGGAAGACAATTCTGCCGCCCTCCGCTTCGGCGAACAGCTACTGACGGAGGGCCTCGACGTGCTCATCCTGCTCACGGGAGTCGGCACCACCACGCTGTTTGAGATCCTGCACAGCCACCACTCCAAAGACGACATTGCAGCGGCACTGAGAGACACCGTGCTGATTGCGCGTGGACCCAAACCGGTCGCCGCGCTCAAAGCCCTGGGCTTCCAACCGACCTTGACAGTACCCGAACCCAACACCTGGGTCGATGTCGTATCAACATTGGACGGACATCGTCCCGTGAAGGGATTGCGAGTGGCGGTGCAAGAATATGGTCTGCCGAATCCGGACTTGCTGGAGGCGTTAAAGCAGCGCGGAGCCGATGTTGTCCCGGTGCCAGTCTACCGATGGGCCCTTCCGGAAGATATCACCCCATTGAAGCAAGTCCTCAGCGACATCCTGGCGGGGCATGTTCAGGTGATGCTGATTACCACTGCCGTCCAGATCGATCACGTGATGCAGGTTTTGGAACAGGAGGGAAAGTCGATCCAGTTCAAGGAGGCTTGCAAGAAACTGGTCGTCGGATCGATCGGCCCCACCGCCAGCGAACGCCTCCGGCGCCACGGCCTACCGGTAGACTTCGAGCCTTCGCACGGCAGGATGGGCATTCTCGTCAAGGAAACGAGTGAACAGACTCACCGTATCTTGGCAGCGAAACAATGACTCACCAGACTCTTGAGTAGTGCTCCAACCCCCGCTTCTTCACAGGCCACACCAGAACGGGCTGTCAGAAAAAATTACCCAACCCCACAATTTCGCCTGCCTCAAAAGCAAGAGGGTGGTCGGATTGCTCTTCACTGCGCGCGTCCAACGAGGGCCTTCTGAGGCCGCGCGTTGCGCGAGCAAGAAGGGCGATCCGACCACCCTCTCCACCGTAGCGCAAACTCGTCTGCCGTTATTTGGCTTCGGCCTGCGGCGATTCCTCCCCTTCCTTCACATCCCGCGCACAACGGAAGCCCATCCAGTTCATCTTGGTGTTGGGGTCCGACCCGTTGCGCTGCGCCGCGCGCACACTCGGGGTGCTGTCGATCCAGCCGCCGCCGCGAAAGGCTTTCTGTGTCCCGGTTTCCGGTCCCTTGGGATTCCGGTCGGGTGCCGTTTTGTAGTATTTCTGGTCATACCAATCGGCTGTCCATTCAGCCACATTGCCCGACATCTGATAGACGCCGTAGGGACTCACCGCATTTTCGTACTTGTCCACGGAGACGATCGGCGGATAGAGCAGCAGCCGCTCCGGGCGATCACGCACGGGGCCCGAAAGGCCGGTTCGCCCGAAATTGGCCCGGGAGAGACCGGCCATTTGGTTGCCCCAGGGATAGATGCGTCCATCCTCGCCCCTCGCGGCCTTTTCCCACTCTGCTGATGTAGGCAATCGCTTGCCGGCCCATTTACAATAGGCCTCCGCATCGAACCACGAGACGTGCATGACTGGGTGACTGACCATCGTCTCCTGGAAATTGCCTCCGTCATATTGCCAATCGATCAACGGATCGCGATTCGACACCAGGATGAATTTCAGAAACTGTACGGTCGTGACTTCGAATTTGTCGATCTCATAAGCGTCGAGATACACCTTTCGTTGCGGAAACTCGGCCGCATAGGAATTCTTGTCGACCTTCTTATCGCTGCCCATCAGGAACGTGCCCGCAGGAATGCGGATCATCTCGTCATGCGCCGGCAGTTTGATCCGCTCGGCGGCTAGTTTTTTCCCCTCCGGCGTCCATTCCCGAGTCACGTCGGCGACATCCAACGCGTAGAGGCCGCCGCTCAGTCTCAAGACGCCCACAACCATGGCCCATGCAGTGATCCCTACCTTTCGCACAATGACAGTCCTCCTTGTCACGGTCCAGATGTTACATCGGCTAGTGATTCGATTCCGGCGCAGACGGCAGCTGATCAAATTCCTCCAGCGGCTGAAAATTAACCGGCAACTGAAAGAGATAGTCCGTGACCGATCGTAGCTTGACGTGCTGATACTCCACGATCCAACTCCCGTCTTTCTTCGCCAGCTTCATCGGGAATCGGATATCGGTCGCGAGCCACTGGTAGTAGACGTCTGTCCGTTCGCCCTGCTTCGCCGTCACTTCGTAGAGGGTCGTCGGATGCCCCTCCCGCGTTTCCGTCCCGATCTCTTCGCGTGAGACTTCGCCTTCCAGCCGCTCCGACACTTGCAGGTCCTGCTCGGCACTGTACGGCAGGGTCTTGAAATGTTTCATCCGCGACAATAATAACCACACCACCTTCTTATCTTTCCGCACGATGCTGACATTGACCGGTCCCATCGTGTGGTGTTCGATCCGCCACATGTTGTCCCGATAATAGATATTGGCTTTCTGGGTGCGACCATTCATCTTGGTGACCTGGTCGGCAGTAAATTCCAGCGCCTCGGCCTCGATTGCGCCGAAGACCAAGAGAGCCGCCATCAATCCTAAGAGCTTGCCAGACCACATCCTACATATCCTACCGAGGTGAGGCCTCACTTTTCCAGCACTCTTGCTCTGCATGAATGTGTCTCCTGCACTGCTCCTCGTCGGTCAACCTGCCGATCTCCCGCCATGCTGGACCACCCTACCTGCACAGGCTTGTGCAGCCCCAACCCGGCGCAGAACAGCAGCGGGCCGGAGTGTTCCTCCGGCGATCGACAAGCTGGTGTGATTGCTGACATCGGCGTCACCAGAAGATGCGGCCTGCATCCCCTTGCTTAGAGATACCCCGCCAGGTGCGCCGCTACGACCGCGGTCTGCCCGGCAGAGAGGCCGGACAGACGCGCAGACCGTGAGAAGCGAGAAATGGGTTCGCTTTACGATTTCGCCTTAATGCATTCGATGTCCAGCTTGATCAACACCTCGTCTCCGACGACCAGCCCGCCACTATCCAGCGCTTTGTTCCAGACCATGCCGAAGTCTTTCCGGTTCACTTTTCCTTCGGCGGTGAATCCCGCGCGGGTGTTGCCCCAGGGATCTTTTGTGACACCGTTGAGATTGCCCGTCAGCGTCATTTCTTTCGTCACGCCATGCAGCGTCAGGTCGCCTACCGCCGTATAGCCATCGCCCGATTTCTTGTAGCTCTTCATCTTATAGATCATCGTCGGATACTTTTCGACATCAAAGAAATCGGGATTGCGGAGATGGGTGTCGCGCTTTTCCTGATTGGTGGTCACCGAGGCCGTCTTGATCGCGGCTTCAATCGCCTTCACCGTCCCGGCATCGGGATCCATTTCGATGAATCCGGTGTAGTCCTTGAAGTGCCCCGTGGTTTTGGAGATCACCATGTGGGCGACCTTGAACTCGACGATCGAATGATCCAGGTCCACATCGTATCGCGCCGTCTCGGCATACCCGAACGCCGCACCGAGCAGCACACTCGCGCCCAGACACACCATGGCCACCGCACGACCGGTCCGATTCGTCATCGCTACTCCTTTGTAGAACCGCTCGCTGCGGTTCCTTCTTTTGGTGATGGGGGCGCGGCAGGCTTGGACGATTTTTTGTCCACCGTCATCTGCACATCGCGAGTCGCAACTTTCGCCCCGGTACGCATCCGCACGTGCACGTCGACGATGTCTCCGCCCACATCGGGCGGGATCGGAGGGAACGGGTGGGCATGGATGATCGTTTGCAGTCCGGCATCATTGACGTCCCGCGCCCCCGAGCTTTTCTCCAATTGAATCAGTTGCGCCACGCCGCTCGCATACATTTTGAAATGCACACGCACCGTTTCACTGCTGGGAGCACGGCGAATGGAGCGTATTTGCCGGCTCCAGTTGCGGCTGATCAAATCGCTGACCTGCTTCCAATAGGCTTTGGATTCTCCGGGTGGAGGCAAGGGCAACAGATCTTCTTCCGCAATCGTCGCGTTCACGGCCAACACCTGTTCCGTCGCCTTTTGCACCGCCGCCGCGTCGGCTTCGGGACTCTCGGCGAGCGGCCCTGGGGGGACATCGGCCTCGGCCTCTTCAGGTGGCCTGTCACCCAGCGTGACGTAGAAATCGCGCTTCAAAAACTCTTCAAGGCCCGTGATTTTTGCACGAGCGAACGAGACCCGTATTCGCACGGCCTTCGGATGCACCGTGGTCCGGCTTTTGAGTGTGGAATTGGGTTCCAGAATGGCCGTTCCTTGGTAGACCGCCGGCGTGGCATCTTCGCTCAACGAAACCGTCTGACTCTGAAACCCCGGAGACTCGATGATCGCCATGACCGATTCTGTCCCGGCAGGCAGGCCACCGAGGGTGAGGCTGAGCACGACGTCTTTCCCCACCTGCACCGAACCATCGGCCTCGGTACTGACCAATTCGAATTGCGCCCACCGCTTCGGAGCGACTGTCGGCGAGGTAAGAGAGGGCCCAGCTCCTACCGGCACAGCCAGAAACGAGAGGCACAATACCAACCCGAGTCCGGCGACGGCTGTGGCCGGACCTTTGTCGAAACAGCAACGCATCATCGCATCCTACCCAGGCGCTCTACTCAGTTCAACCCGTTTTTTGCCGAGAGCCCAGCACGGGCAGGATGATGGTCGCTTCGCAGGGATCGCCGGTGTCGACAATCTGTGCGGATAAGTTCTCGGTTCGGCTAGGCATTTCATGCGCTCTTGTTATAATGGGGCCATGCGCGCCCTTGTCAAAACCTCCGCAGCGCCGGGCCTGACCTATATCGATCGTCCGGACCCGACGCCTGGTCCATCGGACGCCATCATCCAGGTCAAAGCCACCTCCCTCTGCGGAACCGATGCCCATATTTACAATTGGGATGCCTGGGCTCACAGTCGCATTCATCCACCACGGACGATCGGACATGAAATGTGCGGCGAGGTCGTCGCCATCGGCGCGGATGTCACGCTCGTGCGTGTGGGCGACTATGTCGCCGCCGAATCGCACTTGACCTGTGGCGCCTGTTTTCAATGTCGGACGGGCCAAGCGCACGTCTGCAAGAACTACCGCATTCTTGGCGTCGATCTAGATGGGTCATTTGCCGACTATGTGGTGCTTCCGGAAACGGTGCTGTGGAAAACCTCGCCGGACATCCCACCGGAGCTGGCCTCCGTGCAAGAACCCCTGGGCAATGCCGTCGATGCGGCATTGGTGGAAGACCTGACCGGTCACACGGTGCTGATCACCGGCTGTGGCCCGACCGGCCTCTTCGCCGCCGCCGTAGCCCGCACTGCAGGAGCCGCTACAATTATCGCCACCGATGTCAGCGACTATCGCCTCGGCCTGGCCAAGCAAGTGGGGGTCGATCACGTGCTGAACGCCAAGACGGACGGGCCGGAAGCCATCGCCGCCGCCATCCTCGATATTACTGGGGGAGAAGGCGTCGACGCGTCACTGGAAATGTCCGGCCACCCCACCGCGCTGCACCATGCCTTTCGCTCCGTCAAAAACGGCGGGCGCGTCACCCTCTTCGGCATTCCCACGGGACCCGTCACCTGCGACCTCGCCAACGAGGTCATCTTTAAAGGAATTCGCGTCCACGGCATTACCGGCCGACGCCTGTTCAGCACCTGGTATCGTCTGGCCGGACTGTTCAAAGCCGGTCTCAACATCCGCCCGGTCATCACCCATACCTTTCCGCTGAAAGACTTCGCCCAAGGATTTGAATTGATCACGTCCGGCCAATGCGGCAAAGTAGTGCTGTTCCCGTGAGGGGTGAGGCGTAAGGCGTGAGGGGACTCACCTGTTCACGTCTCTCGCCGTTCAGCACTCCTCCTGACGCCTCACGTTTCACGCCTGACGAGTACCATGGCTTATTCCACATTCAAACAGGTAGCCGAGCAGCAGTTAGCCGACATCCGCGCGGCCG